>NZ_PNDP01000037.1:0-110993 GCF_005886415.1 Pseudoalteromonas sp. S327
GCCTCTAGTCAGAACCAGAAGGGCAGCGCATGTTTGGCATTTATGCTGCGTTATCGCCTATTTATGGGGAGTAACCACACTTCATAGGCTCTGCTTTGCCTAAAAACCAAACATACTGCTGCAAATTCAACCATCAAGGATCAACACGCCCTAATGAATACTGCTTTAAAATCCCTGCTGTTACTTTGCGCTTTAATGTGTTTTAAATTAAGCGCAAATACTCCGTACCAAATCCCTAGAAGTAGTGTTATTGAACTCACTGAGCCTATGACCAATCGGGTATATCCTGTTTTTATTCAGCTCCCTAAGTCATATAAAAAGCACCCTGAAAAAATATATCCAGTTATTTATTTAACCGATGCACCGTATACGTTCCCTATTGTGGCAGGTGCTACACGGTTTCCTATGAATAGCGGTAAAATGCAACAGGCTATTATAGTGGCCATTAGCTACGAAAAAGGCTCTAAAGGGTCTAATAGTCGAATTAGAGACTACACCCCAAACAAGGCTAAAAGCTGGAAAAAACAAACCGGTAACGCGCAAAACCACGCGCTGTTTTTAAAAAATACTGTATTGCCGTTTATACAAAGTAACTACCGAGCAAGTAGCACTCAAAAAACTTATATAGGTAATTCTTTAGGCGGTTTATTTGGTGCCACTATTTTATTTACGATGCCCGATTTATTTAACAATTATATAATTGGCAGCCCATCAGTTTGGTTTAATAACAATGCGATTTTAGCGCTACAAGCAAATAAACCTAAAGTACCTACAAAGGTTTATATATCGGTAGGGGCACAGGAAACGCCACGCTTTGGTGAAGGGCAAAATATGGTGGCAGGGGCAAAGCTATTAACGCAAAAAATTAATGCACTTAGCAGTGACAATATTGAACTAAAAAGCGTTGTTGTTGAAGGGGCGAGCCATGCAACTGCTTTTCCTACTACAGCGATACAAGGGCTTGATTGGGTGTTGAGAGTAGAATAATGAAGTATTATTTTTATATCGGTTCATACCAATATGTTGTTTTAGATAGTTAATAAGGAAATTATATGTCGGATGAATTATGGTTAGATGATAGGTTGAATCGAAAACAAGAAGGACAATGGCTTGTTCAGTTTTTAACGAGCAAGTACGCAGTACCTGAAGCAGAGCATAGTAAAAACTATGTATTAAATGTCAATGCAGAGTGGGGATTTGGGAAGACTTATTTTCTCCGTAATCTTGCAGAAGAACTAAAAACGAAGCAGCATGTGGTTGTGTGTTTTGATGCATGGAAAAATGATTTTTCTGAAAATGCTTTACTCAGTTTTATTGCAGAAATAAACGAAGAGTTAACTAATCAAGGCTTACTTAGTGCTACAGATGGTAAATTAGCTGGTATTGCAAGATCAATGAAAAATGCAGCGCTCCCTTTGCTTGGTGGCTTTTTTACTAAACAGCTTTTTGGTATGTCTCTTGATGGCGTCGAAGCTTTATTTGATAAGGAGCAAGAAAGTGAGGCTGTATCTGCCAAAACGACTGAACAGTCTGATTTGTCAAAAGATATTACGACCTTAGCTTCTTCGATCTCTACAAAGGCTGCTGAATTAGCAATAAAAGAGTATCAAACAACAAAAAATGCTATAGGCCATTTTAGGAAAAATTTAAGGCTATTAGTGGAAGGGTTAGAGGGGGAAACTTCATTTAAAGCCCCTTTATTTATTTTGATTGATGAATTAGATCGATGTAAACCTTCTTATAGTATTCAACTATTAGAAACGATTAAGCATTTATTTAATGTTGAAGGCGTCTACTTTATTGTTGCTACTGCATCAGAACAGCTAAGTCACTCTATCAATGCTGTATACGGAGAAAAATTTGAATCTAAACGTTATTTAAATCGTTTTTTTGATCAAGAGTACTCGTTAAAAAGTCCTGACAAAGAAGAATATTGTAACTTTATTTGGTCAAAATATTTACCTAATGAAACAGTTTTCGTTCCGGTTTTCCAAGCAGGTAATAAATCAGAAGATATAATAAATATTGGCATACTCAGTAAGGTTGCTGAACATATGCGGGCTGGTTTAAGGGATATTGAACAAGCCGTTAAGCTTTTATATTCAATTCAATTAACGCAAGAAAAAACTGATTATCTATTTTCATTACCCTTGTTTTATATCATCACTTTAAAAATCAGGCACCCTCAAGTTTATTCTCACTTTAAAAATGTATGGAATAGGAATGCTAAATCGGCTTTAAGCGATGAGCAGCATGTTAGGTTTATAAGAGATGAATTTGAATATAACATGGCTTTTGCTGGGAACACAGCTTATAGAATTGAGGAGTCAATGCATATAATTTGTGATCCAAATACTGAGCTTACGAAGGTTTATCCGAGCCACAGTCTTCGAAGTGAGCCTAAAAAGGATCTTAAAGACTTTATCAAAGATGGAATGTTTGAAGCTAACCGCGTTCGCAACTTTAAAATGGAAAAGAACTTTTCAACTTATATACAAATAGTTGAGCAGGCTGGGCAACTATTATAATTATTGAAAGGCAGTCAGCTGAGCCACCTCGTTATTACTCTTTAGTGGCTCAACTTTTTACACGGTAATAGATTACTAATGCTGAGACATTATTTTAATAAGCAGTCTTCTGCTTTATTGGCAGCCTCAAGCGCTTTCAAGTTCCTGTTTCCAGTTTACTAATACTTCAATAAACTCAGGGCCTATACCACAGCAGCCACCAATAATACTTGCGCCCTGGCTGTACCACGTTTTTGCAAAATCTAGGTATTCTGCAGGTGCAATATCACGATACGCCTGCGAGCCTTCGTTGGCTTTGTAATCGCTTGCGATAGGTGTAAAGCCATTAGCAAACGCGCCTAAAACAACGCTTTTATTTTGTTTAGCTAATACAGCGTTGGTATCGCTAAAGGCTTGCTCTATAACCTCAGGGATTGAGCAGTTAAAGAAAATACCAGTAACATTTTGTTCAAGCAAAGCCGCTACTGCGTCACTTACCAGCTCACCAGAGCGAAGAGTCGCTTGCTCGCTTACCACATCATTTAAGGTAAATGCGTAATAACATGGCTTGTTTGAGCCTTTAAGTACGCTTGCCATAACGTGCGCTTCTTCAATGCTCGATATGGTTTCGCCAATCCATACATCTACGTGCTCGTCTTGCGCCTTGTATAGCGTATCTAAAATAGTAAAAGCGCGTTCGCTCTCAAATAGCTCTGGGCGATAAGAGCCAAATGCGGGTGGTAATGAGCCTGCTACTAATACATTTTGTTTTGCGTTTTGAGCTACGTCTTTTGCAATAACTGCTGCTTGCTGTGCAAGGGCTGCGCCTTGAGCTTGGTATAGCGCTTCACCTAAATGAAAGGGCACACAGGCATAACTATTAACGGTAATTATTTCAGCGCCTGCCTCTATAAAACCTTGGTGAGCCTGCGTTACAAAATGTGGGGCTTCTATTAGTGCTTGTGCACTCCACAGTGGCTGTGTGAATGGTGCGCCAATGCGTTTAAGCTCGCGTCCCATGCCGCCATCTAAAATAGTTACTTTATTCATAAAGGATTTCTATACAACTAAACAATATGGCGCTATTCAACCATAATTTTTTTAGATTCATAATGAAACTTCGTCACCTTTAACATGAAAAAAGCTCAATGCTTTTTTACAGGCATAAAAAAAGCGACATCTCGCAAGAGAGTCGCTTATTTAAGTAGGCTAAACCTTACTTATAAAATACTTCTACTGTACCTTTTACTTTCATAAGTAAAGGTTGGCCGCGGCGGTCTAGCGCTTTAGGCGCGGCAATTTTAATCCAACCTTCGCTAATGCAGTACTCTTCTACGTCAAAGCGTTCTTTGCCATTTAAGCTTACGCCAATTTCGTGTTCAAACACTTCTTCTACGTAATGCTTGCTACGTGGGTTAATAGAAAGCTGATCAGGTAATGCTGGTTTTGTTGAATCGGTCATGGTTTTAATCTTTATTAAAAAGTGATGCGCTATTGTAGGCAATCCACTCAATACGCTCAAGGTTTAATGCTTAGCTACTCAACTTAGCTACACAATACAAAGCCAAGTATTAACAGTGCTATCCAAATGGTTTCAGCAACAATCATAATTATTGGTTTTAAGCCCACCTCGGTGAGTTTGCCTAGATTTGTTTTCATACCAATGGCGGCTATAGCGGCAATTAAAAAGAACCGAGAAAGCTCATTTGTGGTTTCAAGCACAATAGCGGGTAGGTTAAAGGTGCTGTTTATAATCATTAAAATTACAAAGCCAATTAAAAACCCCGGTACTTTTGGCAGCTCGCCATGGTTACCTTTATTTGAGCGATTAATAACCACCATCATAATAAGTACTACAGGCAATAGCATAGCCACGCGTACTAGTTTGGTAAGCGTTGCTATATCGCCAGTTTCGGGCGATACCGAATAACCGGCACCCACTACTTGGGCTACATCGTGTATGGTGCCACCTAAAAACACCCCGGCGTTATGTGCATCAAATTCAAGGTAGTTAACCACAATAGGGTATAAAATCATTGCAATGGTCGACATGGCCGTTACGCCAATTACGGTAAGTAAGGTATCGCGCTCTTTATGCTCGCTGTTGGGCATAATAGATGAAATAGCCAGTGCTGCCGATGCGCCACAAATAGCAACTGAGCCACCGGTGAGTGCGCCAAAGCGTTTTTGTAACCCAAATACTCGGGCAAGTACAACCCCTAAAATAATGGTGGTAAATATAGCGCCAGCTAACATTAGCGCTGTTTGCCAGCCCAGTGTAATTAAATCGCCCAGTGCTATACGGGTGCCAAGTAATACAATGCCTACACGTAAAACCGTAGTACCGGTAAAGTCTATGCCTTTAGCGCACGGGCTGTCGCTTTGATATAAAAACGACACCGCCATCCCCAATAATAAAGCAAACAACATAGCGGGCGCGCCATAGTGTTCACTTAAAAATAAGGCTGCAAGGCCAGTCATTGCAGCAATACTGGCCCCTTGCCATAACGGGGAAACTTTTACCTTTAGTGCACCGGTTAAGCTTTGCATTAGGCGTTAGCTGCTGTCAGTGCAACAAGCACTTGGCGTTTACGCTCGCCAGTAAATGGGCGGCGGCCATGCATAGCCATTTCGTTATCAACTAAGGCTACATCGCCATCTTGCCATGCTAAATCAAAGGTAAATTCTTTTGATAGCTCAACAATTTTTTCAAGCCCTTGTTTAGGAATGGCGCTACCATCGCCAAAGGTAATAGCAACCGATGGGTTTTCGCGAACGCCTTTCCAGCCCATGTAAGCGGCAATAAGTTGGTTATAAAAAACCTGTACGCCGTTTTCAAGGGTAACTACCGCAGGTAAAACCGGAGTAATTGCTTTTAAAGAGCCATCTTCTAGCCACTCCCACTTGTAACCTAGCTCGGTAAGTTTGCTGTGTGCTTCTTCTTTGGTTTCAACACTTAGGGTGCTTTTCCAGCTGCGACCTTGACCCGATGTAGCATCGTCGGCTGCGGGCATGTAAGTGGTGTACTTTAAGCCTTTTTGTTCAAAGTCATCGGCTAATTGGCTATCAAATTGCTTTAAAGCGCTAAATAATTTATCTGAGCGACAAAGCGGTGTCGCGCCGCCTTCCTCAGCTGCAGATTTACAAAAAAAGAACAGCTTACTTGGCGAAATAGGTGTTTGTGCCATTTCGTGATGAAGGTAAATTTCTACATCTTTGGGGGCTTCGTTAGCGGTAAATACACGCTCGGTAAAATTAATACGTACCGCGTTAGATAGCGACTCTTGGTACGTAAAGTTGTCGTAATCAAACCCCGCTGAAAACGTATCAAAGGTTTCGGCGCTATCAACAGGAAAGCCTCTAAACAATACAGCGCCTGAGCTGCGTAGTTTTTTAGCCAACTCGCTTTTGTTAGCGCGAATAAAAGCTACCGCTTCTTCAACGGTGCTGGCGTTATTGTTATTAACTACAATGCACGGAAAAACCGAGTCATCAAACGTTAATTGAGTAGGCACTTGGGCATAGTTAAGTTCGGTAGCTGACATTTTATTATCCTAATCGTAAATAGGGTGAAAACGGTTAAAGGCAGCTTCACAAAAGTGCCCAGGGTCGTTAAAACGGCGGTTGCTATTAAGCGCAGAAATTTGCGCCATTTCTTGCTCTGTTAATTCAAAGTCGAACAGCGCGAGGTTTTCTTTCATGCGTTCAAATTTAGAGGTTTTAGGAATAATGGCGGTGCCGCGTTGCACACCCCAGCGCAGTACAACTTGTGCCGGTGTTTTGCCATGATTTTGCGCCGCAGCTTTTACCACGCTTTGCTCAAGCACCGACTCAGTTTGATCGGCCATTTCAAGCTCAAGGTACGAAAGCGCACCCAGTGGTGAAAACGCCGTAACCGGAATATCGTACTGTTTTGCAAGTCTTACTAAGCGCTCTTGCGTTAAATAAGGGTGCGACTCAATTTGCAGCATGGCGGGTTTAATTGTGGCGTAGGTCATTAAATCGTGAATAAGCGCGCTTGAGTAGTTACACACACCAATGCGTTTTGCTTTGTTGTTATGTACTTGCTCTTCCATTGCTTGCCACGTTAAATGCAGCGGCACTTTTGCCAGCTCCATTTGTGGGTTTTGTGCATCTGGGTCTACAAACCACTCTGGTGGGTAGCGCGTTTCTATTGGTACAAACGTTTGCGCAATCGGAAAGTGAATTAAGTATAAGTCGAGGTAGTCGAGCTTTAAATCGCTCAAGGTTTTATCAATGGCAAGCTCTACATGCTCTGGCGCATGAAAAGTATTCCATAGTTTTGATGTTACCCATAATTCTTCGCGGGTACATAGGCCGTCTTTTATTGCTTGGGCTATGCCATCGCCTACTTGTTCTTCGTTACCGTAGTCTGATGCGCAATCAAGATG
Source organism: Pseudoalteromonas sp. S327 (assembly GCF_005886415.1). Taxonomy (NCBI): domain Bacteria; kingdom Pseudomonadati; phylum Pseudomonadota; class Gammaproteobacteria; order Alteromonadales; family Pseudoalteromonadaceae; genus Pseudoalteromonas; species Pseudoalteromonas sp. S327. The sequence continues at coordinate 6,920 of NZ_PNDP01000037.1, forward strand.
GCGGTAACCTGCTTTAATAGCTTGGTACACCGTTTGCGCGCAATCTTCTTGTGCTACTTTCCATAAACCGAACCCGACTGGCGGGATGTTATTTAATGAACTCATTGGGAATTCCTGTTAAAATTGCATAATGACTTTGGTCTTGTATAAGACATAAGTTATTATACGAATCTAACAGTGTCAACACTGTGTTAACCACAAGCGAATAAATGAAAGGTGTTAAAAAACCTACAGGCAGCAAAAAGGCAGCGTTTGCTGCCTTTAAAAAATATTTAATAAGTATGCGCTAATATAACTTACTCGCGGTTAAAGCGCGGTTAATTAATCAAGTTCTATTTGGTAGTGGTAATGATCGCTACGGCATTTGCTTAAACGGTATTCAATGCGTTTACCTTCGATTGATTCGGTAATGCGCGATACCAACAATAAAGGGTCACCGGCTTTAATAGCGAGCATTTTAGCGTCGGTTTCATCTGCTAAAACGGCTTTAATGCTGTCTTGGGTTTTATGCACGGTTTGGTTAAATTTGGTTTGGTAGTAATGATACAATGTGTGCGGAATATCACTACTTTGATGTATATCAGGAAAGAAGCTTTGTGGTAGATATATAGTTTCGCTCATACAAAATTCGTTATCGAGAATGCGTCTGCGTACAAGCTTAGTGACTTTGTCTTTTTTATTAAGTTGCAGCGCATCAATAACATCTTGTGGTGCAGGGCAAAGCTCAACCGACAATAGCTCGGCTTTAGGTAGGTCGGCGCCTTTACCGTCGGCCTGTAGCGGAAAAAACCTAAACAGGGCATCTTGCGCGGTATGCTCAGATACAAACGTACCAACACCTTGGCGGCGAGTAACTATTTTATCGTCGGTTAATAAATTAAGCGCTTTACGCACAGTGCCTTGGCTTACGTTAAACTCTTCAGCAAGGCGAAACTCGCTCGGTAATACTTCGCCAGGTACCCAGCGTCTTTCAACAATGAGCTGTTTAATATAATCAGCCACTTGTAAGTAAAGTGGTTGAAAAGCCAAGCTTGGGCCACTTAATTTGTGATCAAACATAGAGTTACTCATTGTTATTTACCATTAAATTTAATCCACCTGTATTTATATCATAGGTGAAACTTTTTGCGCAGTTTTGCGCAAGCTCAATTAATTGTGAACTATTGCCGTGTAGTTTGTTTTTACATTATGCCTAAAAACAAATCGTTACACTACAATAGCGCACACGTAGGATATTTAAAGTGCTCAGTATTTCGTTAGAACTCATCTTGCTTATGGCGTTGTGCCTAAGCCTTGCCACCATAATGCAAACGCTTAGCGGGTTTGGCTTTGGGTTGCTGGTGGTTGCAAGCTTTACGTTGCTAGATGTTTTACCGCTCACTGCCACCACCTTTTTAGTGAGTTTATTGGGTTTAGTTAACTCAACCACTGTGGTGGTTAAAAATCGCAGTACAGTAAAAGTGCCCGAGCTTAAACTTATGTTGTATACCGGTATTCCGCTAATGCTGTTGGGTTTTATATTGCTTGAATATATGTCGGCGCACTTAACGCAGTTCTTAAACTTTATTTTAGGTATTAGTATTTTGCTATGTTGTGGCTTAATGCTAATTGGCCGTGATAGAGCAAATAAGCAAAGCGGGCGTGGCTCGTTTTTAATTGCCGGCGGCGTAAGTGGCTTGCTGGGTGGGCTGTTTTCAACTTCGGGGCCGCCGCTGGTGTTTCAGTGCTATAAACAAGCTTGGTCTATTGAGGCTATTCGTAGCACCTTACTTGCGGTATTTACCATTGGTGGCTTAGTCCGTGTTGGTATTGCCTTATTTGGCACCTTACCCGAGCTCGACATTATGTTTTTAATTGCAGCGGCCATACCGCTGGTATTATTAGTAACGCAATTTGCTCGTAAATTAACGCCTTACGTTGATGCAAAATGGATTCGTATAATAGCAATTGCATTGCTTGGCCTAAGCGGCGTTTCGCTGGTGGCAACATCGGCACCGGGCATATTTTAAAAGTAACGATGTAAATAATTCATCTTAGGGTTATTTACATTGACATGGGGATTACAATTATTTAACTTGTGTCTTATACAAGACTAATAATTGGTTAAGGAACTCCCATGAATGCATTTGAATTACGTGAGCCAGACTGGAACGCAATAGAGCCAGCACGCTTAACTGCAGAGCCTAAATTACAAGGCCATGTGCTAGTTTTACCAACTCAATTTGGTGAGGTCAGTGTTACCATAAGCCAGTTTGGTTTACGTTTAAATGCAGGCTCCACGCATGACGAGACGTTTAAAATATTAACCTCCACCCCTTCAAACTTACCGCTATCACTTAATAAATTAGACCAAGGCTTTGCAGCCACCGCCGGTGAGTACCGCTTAGAATTTTACAGCGACCCTTTTTACTTTAAGCTTTATAAAAACGATAAATTAGTACAGCAATCAGCAACCGATGGCCACTTTGTGCGCCAGCACCGTTTACCGCCACTGGCCAAAACTGATAACGGCTGGATTTTAAGCCTAGAGCTTAATTACGACGAAGCCGTTTACGGCCTTGGCGAAAAATGGGGCAAGCTTGATAAACGCGGCCAGCTTATTCGCTCATACAACCACGATGCACTGGGCGTAAACGCCGAAAAGTCTTATAAAAATACGCCATACGCGTGGAGTCCAGAGGGCTGGAATTTATTTGTACACACGCCGGCGCCCGTTACACATGGCGTAGGTTACGCACTTTGGTCGCAACGTGCTTATGTGTGTTTAGTAGAAGACGACGCATTAGATGTATTTTTATACCAAGAGCAAACGCCTGCACAAAGCATTAATCGCTACTGCGAGCTAACTGGTTTTGCACCGGTGCCACCGCAGTGGAGTTTTGGTGTTATTTTATCAAAAGCGTACTACAAAGATGCCGACGAGCTATTAAGTGTCGCCCGCGAAGTACGCGCTAAAAACATGCCGTGCGATGTAATTACCCTTGATGGCCGTGCATGGCAAGACACCAACACCCGCTTTGCCTTTGAATGGGACCCAACACGTTACGCCGACCCAAAACCTGTGCTTGATGAATTAAAAGCCATGGATTTTAAAATTTGCGTGTGGGAATACCCAATGATCTCGGTAAACAACCCATTATTTGCTAAAGCGGCCGAGAACGGCTGGCTAATAAAAGACAAGCGCACAGGTAAAGCGTATCAATACGAGTGGGATTTAAGCCCATTTGGCGAAGTACTAACGCCATTACCAGAGTCGGGTATTTTAGATTTTACTCATCCCGATGCCTACGAATACTGGCTGGAGTCGCACAAGCCATTGTTTGAGCTTGGCGTAGATATGATAAAAGCAGACTTTGGCGAACAGCTAGAAGACGAAAACATGGTATCGCACAGTGGCGACAGCGGCATTAGACTGCATAATGTTTATAGCATGCTGTACAACCGCTGCGTTTACGAAGCAGCCGAAAAGTACTGTAAAACAGGGCCGTTTTTATTTAGCCGCTCAGCGTGGACTGGCAGCCAACGCTTTCCAGCACAATGGGGCGGCGACCCACAAGCCGATTGGCAAGGCTTAGCGGCGAGTATTCGCGGCAGCTTAGCGTGGGGCATGTCGGGCGGGCCATTTTTTGCAACCGATATTGGTGGTTTTTATAAAGATACGCGCGATGCAGAGCTTTATGTACGTTGGGCGCAGGCATCGGTATTTAGTGCGCATATGCGTTTACATGGCATTGGCCCACGCGAACCGTGGTCATACACCGAGCAAGCAAGTGACGCGGTATTTGCAGCGCTTAAATTACGCTATCAGTTAATTCCGTACTTACAAGAATGTGCAGAGCAAGCGCAGCAAACTGGGCTGCCTGTTCAGCGTGCTATGGTATTGGCATTTCCAGATGACGTACTGGCACATAGTTTTGACCAGCAATTTATGTGCGGCGAAAAACTCCTTGTGGTGCCATGTGTTGTACCAAACGGTAAAGTTAAATTTTATTTACCACAAGGCGAGTGGGTGCGATTCCCTGATGGGCAGGCGTACCAAGGCGGCAAGTATTACGAAGAAACACTTGAGCTTACACAAATGGCGGTGTTTGTTCGTAAAGGCGATACGCTCAAGCTAGGTCCAGAGGTTCAACACACAGAGCAAGACATGAGCCAGCTAACAGCATGGCCAAAATAAAACTCGGTTAATAGCAAACACACACACAACACACGTAACACACACAATAATAAAGATATTAGCTTACTTTTTACCGAGTAAAGTAAGCTAAAAGGGGCGCAAGATGGAAGGTATGAACATTACCATGACACTGCTATCGTGCTTGGCGTTTATGGCGCTGGTAGGATATATCTCGTACCAAAAAACCAAAGGGGAAGTTAACACCCAAGACGGCTACTTTTTAGCGGGGCGTGGTTTAACAGGTACATTTATAGCGGGGTCGATGATCCTCACTAACTTATCGGCCGAGCAACTTATTGGCCTTAATGGCTCAGCGTATGGTTACAACCTAAGTTCTATGGCGTGGGAAGTAACGGCTGGGATATCAACCATTATAATGGCGCTGATCTTTTTACCGCGGTATTTAGCCGGCGCGTTTTCTACCTTGCCTGAATTTTTACGGGATCGTTTTGACGATACCGTACGCCGCATGACGGTGATCTTATTTATGGTAGGGTATTGTTTTATAACGATCCCTTCTGTTTTGTACTCAGGATCAATTGCCGTTCTTAGGCTGTTTGATGTGCCCACCTTATTAAACTTAAGCTATCAAGCAAGCTTAATTGTCACCATTATTATCGTGGGCTCCGTTGGCGCTATTTACGCGGTATTCGGCGGTTTAAAGGCGGTTGCAGTATCAGATACCATTAACGGTGTTGGGTTATTAATTATTGGTATTTTAGTGCCTACCCTTGGCCTTATTGCCCTTGGCGATGGCAACTTTGCCGATGGCCTAAGCACATTGGTAAACACCGATACCGAAAAGCTTAACGCTATTGGCAGCAGTGATGATCCCGTGCCATTTGGCACTATTTTTACCGGTATGATCCTCGCTAATTTATTTTATTGGGGCACCAATCAGTACGTGATCCAGCGTACACTGGGCGCTAAAAACTTAGTAGAAGGCCAAAAGGGCGTGTTGTTTTCAGGGTATTTTAAAGTGCTAGTACCCTTTATGATGATGATCCCAGGCGTAATTGCGTATCACCTTTATAAGCACGAAAGCTTACAAACCATAGATTTAGCTTACCCACATTTAGTTAAAGATGTACTGCCTCAGTACTTATCTGGGTTCTTTTTAGCGGTGCTATTAGGTGCGGTATTTAGCTCGTTTAATTCGCTGTTAAATAGTGCCGCCACGTTGTTTTGTTTAGATGTATACAAACCCATGAAAAAAGACAAAGTAAGCGACGAAAAGCTGATTAAAGTGGCCAAAATTACCAGTATTATAATTGCTGTTTTATCGTTTATTACCGCGCCATTACTGATGTTTGCGCCAGAAGGTTTATGGCACATAATTCGTGTATTTACCGGATTTTACAACATTCCGGTCATCACAATTGTGCTCGTGGGTTTATTTACTCGCAAAGTGCCTGCACTGGGCGCTAAAGTGGCTATTGTTTTTCATGTTATTGCCTACACTTTGCTTAAATTTGTGTGGGATGTAGATATTAACTTTATCCATATTTACGCCATATTATTCTTTATTGAGCTGGCCATTATGTTAGGTATTGGCTACTACAAACCTCTTGCCACACCATGGAACTTTACCCGTAAAGCCGAGGTAAACCTAAGCCCGTGGAAATACGCACTGCCTTGCGCCATTGTATTAGTGAGCTTAATTATAAGCTTGTACATACTGTTTTCTCCGCTTGGATTGGTGGGTGGCACCAGCGTGTACTTTGTACCAAGCTTAATTGCTGTTTGGACTAGCGCCTTTGTGCTTAGCTGGTGGAGCGTACGTCGATGGCATAAGCGTTACCAAAGCAGCTTGGCGCATATCGGCGTTGCTAAGGTACATAATACCAATTCGCAATAATACTTAATCATTTTGCGGGGCTAAACGTGTCGCTACCTGCGTTAAAAAATTCTCATTTAGAATAACTAAATAGCGAATTTTTTGCCTAGCTATCAACACGTTTTTCCAGCCTCAAAATAGATTACTTAATTAAGCGAGTTGGTATATAACGCGGCGTTATATTCTTTATACAAATTTTAAATCACATTTTATTCACATAATGTTTGCAATAGAACATAAGTTTGTTTAAGTTTATATCTCTTATATAAGACATAAGAGATATAAGGAAAATAACTACAACACTCTGGCACCGCTTTTTAGCAACCCACACACTTGCTAGCGCGGTAATTTAACAGCACACACGCACAATTTGGAGAATGACATGAGAGCTAAAAAGTCCGTCTTAAGCTTGGCAGTCACGTTAGCAATGACAACGGGTTTAGCACTAAGCACGCAAGCACATGCGCAGCAAGAGCAAACTGAACAACAAGCAGAGCAAAACAATAACGACCAGTTTGAAAAAATTGTTGTTACCTCACAAAAACGAACACAAAGCCTAAACGAAGTACCGCTTGCGGTGTCTGTGCTTAATAGCGACCAGATTGATTCGGCGTTTGCTAATAACATGGAAGGCCTGCAGTCACTTGTGCCTTCGGTGAGTTTTAGAAAAGGCACCACAACCCGTAACTCAGCGCTAACAGTGCGTGGTATTGGTACTATTTCGTTTAGTATTGCTGCTGAGCCAAGTGTAGCAACGGTGGTTGATGGCGTTGTGCTAGGCCGCTCTGGTCAAGCCTTTGCCGATTTATACGATGTATCTCGCATTGAAGTACTGCGCGGCCCACAAGGTACCTTATTTGGTAAAAATGCCTCGGCGGGTGTGGTAAACATTACAACCAAAGATCCTTCGTACGATACTACCGGCAGCGTAGAAACCTCGTTTTATCAAGACAACGAATACCGCTTTAAAGGCGTGGTAAGCGGCGGCTTAACCGACGACTTTAGCAGCAAGCTTAACCGTGTTTAAAGGTAAGTTTGATGGCTACATTGATAACGTTTACAACAACGAAAAAGTAAACGGTTACGACCGTGAAGGCGCACGTGCTGTATTTAAATACGAGCCAAGCGATGATTTAAACGTAAAATTTATTGCCGAATTTTATAACGCCGACGACGACTGTTGTGCCGATTTAGAAGCCCTGCCAAGTGGCCGTAACCCAGATTCAGACGCAGCCCCTAACAGCAACGGTATTGTTGATGGTGTTGCCGATATTGACCTAGACCAGCGCAAAGTTGATCACGACTATGAGTCGCGCACTATTGACGAACACAGCGCGTTTTCGGTACAGGTTGATAAAACCATTGGCGATTACACATACACCTCTATTACTGCGCAGCGCTCGTGGGATAACACCGAATACCGCGAAGGCGATTTTACCTCAATTGCTGGCGACAGTAACGAACCTGTATTTGGCGCGCCATTTCAATTACACGACTTAGGTGCCCAGCAGTGGGATCAGTTTTCGCAAGAATTTAGAGTCACTTCAAACCTAGCGGGTCCGTTTAACTATGTGGCTGGCTTATTTTACTGGAACATGGATTCACAACGTAACTTTACCCGTGACGCGAGTTGTCAAAATAACGGTGGCCAACTAGACGCTGCAATGGCGTATTACGCACAAAATAACTTAACCGGTGCAGAGCTTGATGCCGCATTGGCCGACTTAGACGCCTACACACAAAGCTTAGGTGTAAGCTGTAATGCTAACGATATTGTATCGGCAACCGCGTACATGAGCACCGAGTTTAACAACTGGGCAGCCTTTGCCGATGGTACTTACGATTTATCTGAAGACTTACGTGTACTGTTTGGTATTCGTTATACCGACGATGAAGTGTCGTACACACACCGCCGCGTAAGCAATGACGAATTTGGTCGCACCGGTGTAGGTGTACGCTCAGCAGCACTAAATACTGACGAATCAGGCAGTGCAGAAGAAACCAATGTGTCGGGTCGTTTAGGTATGCAATACGACCTAGGCGATGGCCAAATGGTTTACGGTACTTACTCGCAAGGCTATAAAGGCCCTGGTTTTAACGTGTACTACAACTTTAATCCAGATAACGATAGCCGCGAAATATCGCCAGAAGAGTCAGACGCATACGAGTTAGGCTACAAATACGCAAGCCGCGACTTTGTATTTAACTTTGCTGTATTTAGAACCGAAATTGAAGGCTTTCAAGCCAATAACTTTGACTGTTCAGACGGCACCTGTATTACCCGTTTAACCAATGCTGGTGATGTAAGTACACAAGGTGCTGAGGTTGACTTTATGTGGGCAGCTACCGACTCACTTACGTTAACTGGTGGTATTGCGTACATTCAGGCCGAAATTGACGAGTTTAATTGTCCGGCAGAAGTAGAAGCAGGCTCATGTACTAACCGCTCTGGCTTAGATGTCCCGTTTTCGCCAGATTTAAAGTACTCACTAAGTGCTGATTACTTTATTGAAACAGAGCACAACTTTAATATTCATATTAACGGCTCTTACATTTACACCGACGAGCAATACTCAGACCTACCAAACAATGTAGGCGAGTTTAACCCAGCAGCGTTACTGCCAGATTACGGTATTTTAAACGCAAGTGTGGGTTTATCGTTTAAAGATGATGCATTTAGAGTATCGCTTATTGCTAAAAACTTAACCGACGAAAGCTACGTAACCACCTACAGTGGCGACAACTTCCGTTACCAAATTCCGCGTGATGCAGAGCGCTACTTTGGCGTATCGTTTAAGGCACGTTTTTAATTTTATAAATATATCCCTGTGAAAATTGTGCTAAGCGCAGCGTTTAACCCGCTGCGCTTTTTTGTGTCTTAATTTTGTCATGGTTTAGTCATTGCTTTTTAATTAAAAGTACTCTTAGAGGTCACATCTATTTTCTATAGTGCAGCGGTTACTTATTTGAGGTTTACGCTTCAAGCAAAAAATAACCACTACACAATGGGAATAATAAAGGATGAAAATTAAAAAAGTTGCTGCGGCAGTTGGCTTAACGTTTATGTTAAGTGCTGCAAGTCATGCCGATGTATTACCACAAAGCCAAACAGACAATGACTGGTATACAAATGCCCAAACCACACTCGCCACAAAAACTGCGCTTGCACAAAGCCAGCAAACAACAAAAGCTAAAAACGTTATTTTGTTTGTAGGCGACGGCATGGGTGTATCTACCCTTACCGCAGCACGTATCTTAAAAGGACAAAGAGCGGGCGATTTAGGTGAAGAAGGTTATTTAAGCTTTGAAGAGTTCCCGTACTCAGCACAAGTAAAAACATACAACGTAGATGCACAAACACCGGATTCTGCAGGCACAATGACCGCGATGATCTCAGGGGTTAAAACCGATGTAGGCGTTATTGGTGTAGACGAAGACATAGAGCGCGGTGTGTGTTCAACTGTATCGGGTAATGAGCTTTTAACAGCAACAGAACTTGCTGAAATTAAAGGCCTAGCAACCGGCATTATTTCAACAGCGCGTATTACCCATGCAACGCCAGCGGCAACCTATGCTAAATCGGCAGACCGTAACTGGGAAGATATCTCAGACATGCCAGAAACCGAAACTGCATGTGAAGACATTGCTTCGCAATTAGTTAATTTTGAAAAAAACCTAGAAGCACGGTTTATAGGTACCGACGTAGACGGCCTTGATTTTGTAATGGGTGGCGGACGTCGTCACTTTCTACCAAAAGATGAAGCAGCTAATTCAGCAGATGCACTTAGCGCTGTAGAAGGCGATCGTACTGATGAGCGTAACTTAGTTACTGAGTGGCAAACACAATACCCACAAGGTACTTATGTTATGGACCAAGCAGGCTTTGATGCCATTGCTGATGATGCCACTAAAGTGTTTGGCTTATTTAACGAATCGCACATGCAATACGAAGCAGACCGCGCAAACGATATTGCCGGCGAGCCATCGCTGAGCGAAATGACCAGCAAAGCAATTGATGTATTAGGTAAAAACGAAAACGGCTTTTTCTTAACCGTTGAGTCGGGCCGTATTGACCACGCACACCACGCGGGTAATGCCTACAACGCACTTAACGACACCATTGAATTTGCTAAAGCCGTGCAAGCTGCGGTAGATAATACCAACCCAGAAGAAACCCTTATTTTAGTAACCGCCGATCACAGTCACGTATTTACTATTGCTGGCTACCCTAAACGCGGTAACCCAATTTTAGGCCAAGTAGTTGCGGTAGGTGAAACCACACCAAGCCTTGCTGCCGACGATATGCCTTACACCACAGTAGGTTATGCAAATGGTTTAGGGTTTAGAAATTTAGTTGATGAAACAGATGCCGATGCAGCATATACAACTGGCCCAGTTGCTGGACGTGTAGAGCTTAGTGGTGTTGATACTACCAATGTTGGCTTTCACCAAGAAACCACTGTCCCTCTTGGCTCAGAAACTCATGCCGGTGAAGATATTTCGCTGCATGCAAAAGGCCCTGGTGCACAGCTAGCTCAAGGCGTAATTGAGCAAAACGTAGTATTTCATTTAATTAATCAAGCTCTTGAACTAACTCAGCAATAATGGCGGCTAACATGAACAAATTAACAGTACTTTCTTTAGCAGTAATGGTCGCGCTAGCAGGTTGTAGTGACGACGACAAAGACGAAAATAATATTCTCGCGGTAGATAACACCATTGCAGTAGGCTCTGAGCAATGTGTTAATGGCGGCGTAGAAACCCAAACTGGCGTAGATACAAACGGCAACGGCGTGCTAGATAGCGACGAAGTTACCTCTTCTAACTTAGTGTGTAATGCACCTGCTACGTCACTTACCAGCGAGCAACTTGCCACCCTAACTACTAACGCATGGTATGGCGATGCACAAACAAAGCTTGCGGCAACACAGCAAGCTAATAGCGAAGTGGTTACTGAATCTGGCAAAGCGAAAAACGTTATATTATTTGTTGGCGACGGCATGGGTATTTCTACCGTAACAGCTGCACGTATTTTAGCAGGCCAGCTTGAAGGCGGTTTAGGTGAAGACTACCAGTTAAGCTTTGAGAAAATGCCGTACTCAGGTTTTGTAAAAACTTACAACGTAGATGCACAAACGCCCGATTCAGCAGGCACAATGACGGCAATGGTTTCAGGTGTTAAAACCGATGTGGGCGTAATTGGTGTAGATGAAGACATTGAACGCGGCGACTGTGCCACGGTAACAGGTAACGAACTGGTTACCTCATTAGAGCTTGCTGAAATAGCGGGTAAAGCAACCGGCCTTATTTCAACCGCACGTATTACCCATGCAACACCTGCAGCAACGTATGCTAAATCGGCTGACCGTAACTGGGAAGATAACTCTGATATGCCAGAGGGCACAGAAGCCTGTGAAGATATTGCATCGCAACTTGTTAACTTTGAAGCTAACCTAGAGTCGCGTTATGCGGGTATTGATGTTGATGGCATTGATGTTGTAATGGGCGGCGGACGTCGTCACTTTTTACCAAAAGATGAAGCAGCAAATTCAGCCGATGCAGTAAGCGCAGTAGAAGGCGACCGTACTGATGGCCGCAACCTAGTAACCGAGTGGCAAACAACTTATCCAAGCGGCACTTACGTTATGGACCAAACTGGTTTTGATGCAATTAGCGATGATGCCACTAAAGTATTTGGTTTATTTAACGAATCGCACATGCAATACGAAGCCGACCGTGCAAACGATGTAGCGGGCGAGCCTTCGCTTAGCGAAATGACCGAAAAAGCAATTAACGTACTCGATAACAACGACAATGGCTTTTTCTTATCGGTAGAAGCAGGGCGTATTGACCACGCGCACCATGCGGGTAATGCCTACAATGCCCTAAACGACACAGTAGAATTTGCAAAAGCTGTGCAAGTGGCAATGGAAAACACTAACCCAGAAGAAACGCTTATAGTAGTAACTGCCGATCACAGCCACGTATTTACTATTGCAGGCTACCCTAAACGTGGTAACCCAATATTAGGTAAAGTTGTTGCCGTAGGCGAAACCGAGCCAAGCCTAGCTGCCGACGATATGCCATATACCACAGTTGGCTACACCAACGGTGGCGGCTTTAGAGATTTAGGCGATGAAACCGATGCCGATGCAGGTTATGCATTTGCACCTGTTACAGGGCGTGTAGATTTAACCGATGTTGATACAACTTCAGCGGGCTTTCACCAAGAGGCACTTGTACCACTTGGCTCAGAAACTCACGCAGGTGAAGATGTTGGCGTATACGCAATGGGCCCAGGCGCTCACTTAGTTACAGGCACTAACGAGCAAAGCTTTTTATTCCATGTAATGGACTTTGCAGCAGACTTAGTAACTACCGCTGATGAAAAAGTAACGCCATAAGTAATTTAATACGTACGCTCAGCACATAAAGTACGTATTAAAAATGAGGTATATAAAACAACTCGTACGCTGTGCGAGTTGTTTTTTTATGTCATAAAAATGCCACTGTAAATGGGTATGGTAATGCCTATTACAGTGACGTTTAGATAAGAGATAATTTAATGAAACTAGCATTATTTTTAATGGCAACACTTGCCAGTACCAGCACCCTAGCGCAGCAATGTAATATTGATAGCGCGCATTTAAAAGCCGACTATAAAATTACCAATACTCATAAAAACGAGCAAAACAAGCAATCACTTACGCTTTGGCGAAACAACTCACAAGTTGCGCATCAGCGTGAGGTAATTACTGAGCTTTGGCAGCACTTAGCTAACAAACAAATTCGCCCAATTCGTTATTTTAATGCTCAGCAACGCGGTATTGAGTATCAGCCATCTGAGGTACGCGGTGTACAAAGTTGGAGCGCTAAAAATCAGCTGGTGGATACGCATTTAATCGAAAAAATGACCCTAGTTAACACTCAAGGCAACGGCTGCGATGAGGTAAAAAACTACACACTTACTGAGGGCGACAATCAATTTAAACTCGCTTTATTTACCAAATCAAACTTGGTTAAAAGCTTTAGCGTAACCAATAAAAAAAGCGATACCCATACTTTGCTAAGCCTTAACGAAGTAAACAGTAATAAAGCAGAAATAACCGCACAGTTTGCCAAGTGGGATCGCTTTCAAACCACCGACTACGCCGACATTGGCGATAACGAAAACGACCCGTTTTTAGCAAAAATGATCAACCTAGGCTTTATAGAACACGGCGCAACGGGGTTTTATAACCAGCAAGGTAAAGCGATTCAAGGTGGGCACCACCACTAAACTTTAGCGTTTTTAAATGTAGTAGCTCATAGCTGAAAGAATGATAGGCGGCTATGGGCTACAAGTAGGTATTAAAAAGTAGATTAATTTAAGCCATTCCCGCCGAAGCAATACTGTAAACACTTTCCCACTTTTATAAAACGCACACCGCCTGCCGCATAAGATTTATAGTTGGTAATAATTTATACTATTTGATACTAATAGAAGTTCACACAATAGGGACATTTAATTGCTAAGGGAAGTTTATGCCAGAATTCAAAATCTTAAACAACATCCTTGATTATATGGAATCTAAGGGGCTTACATATAAGAGTGTAGTAGTCACTATTAATGAGGAACTTGTTGAGGAAGTAAATACTATAAATAAAAGCTCCCACACTTTAGAAGAATTACAAAAGGCGGCAGATAAGTGTTTTGCTCATGAATGGCTCAAACGTAGAGGTGAGGGTGGGGATAAATATACTCACTTATATATAACACCAAAAGGCATTGGAGCTGCGAGGTCAAAACAAAGGTCTGAGGAATTAAAAAAATCTCGTTCTTTTCTGAAAAAAACTTCTGATTATATTGAAGAGCACAAAGGATTATTTATTGTCTTCGGTTTCTTATTAACACTCGCTACATTCGCACTGAAAATCTTCGGAGATAAGTAATGAATAATAAAAAATTTACGATCTCTTTGAAATGTTTGTTTTGTGACAGCGAGCTTCAGAATGATTCTGAAATAGAGTTCAGTTCTGGCGATATGCTTGAGTGCAAAGAATGTGGTGAGCTAAATGATTACGATGCATTGGTTGACGTTGCAATTGATGAAGGCAAAGAGCTCGCTGAAAAACATGCAAAAGAAGAAATTGAAAAAATGTTCAAAAAGACATTTAAGTAAACGTAATCTTATAAATAAAATACAAACACTATCGCCTGACACTACTCAATATGAGAATCATCAGGCTTTTTAGGTCTATCAGCTAGCTCTGTTAGGCCGTCTTCACAGTCGCCGCTATCGCAGGTATTTAAATCACTTTGTGCCTGCTTGTCTTGTTGCAGTACTTGTTTTAAATCTTCCATACGTTGGCGCACGGCTACGCCGTAGCTGGCGTCGTCGCCCCACAGTTCGGCGAGTTGCAATACAGCAGCGCGGTCGTGGTCTCTAAATAGTTTTCCGGCGCGCTGGGCATCTTCTTTATTGTTACCTAATAGCTCTAATGCATCTACCGCTAGGTTAATGGCGGAGTCGACCGTTTCGCGGTTAAAGGCATCTACTTTTAAATTAAGTAATTGATACGCGTGGCGGCGGTCGATAGCGCGGGCAACAATTTTAAGCTGCGGGTAGTTTTTATGCGCAAGCTTAATAATTTCGAGGGTTTTGTCTGCATCGTCTATTGCCACAATTAGCATTTGTGCTGTGTGCGCGCCTGCGGCTTCAAGGAGTTCTTGGCGGGCAGCATCACCATAAAATACGGTATTGCCAAAGCGGCGTAGGAGTTCTATTTGGCTTGGGCTGTGATCAAGTACAGTAATTTCGTAGCCTTGGGCGTGTAATAAGCGCCCCATAATTTGCCCAAAGCGACCATAGCCTGCAATTATAACGTGTTTAGCACTGCTAATTTGCTCGGGCTTATCAAACTCGGGCGCACTGTTACTGGTGCGTTTTTGTAGCTGCTCGTAAGCCATTAATAACAGTGGCGCAACCAACATTGAAACAGCCACCACTAACGTCACTAAGCTTGTTTGCTCTGACGTTAATATGCTTAATGTAGTGGTTACACTTAAAAGTACAAAGGCAAATTCACCGCCTTGTGCCAGCGCTAGTGCAAACAGTAAACGCTGCTTTTTACTAATATTAAAGGTGATGGCAAGGGCAAATAAAATGCAGGCTTTTACTACAATAAGCAGCGCAACGAGTGCAATAACGGTAGTAAACTCATCAGCCAATAATTCAAAGTTGATTGATGCACCAACAGTGATAAAAAACAGCCCTAACAGTAGGCCTTTAAAGGGCTCTATATCGGCTTCTAGCTCGTGTCTAAACTCGCTTTCGGCAAGGACTACACCGGCTAAAAATGTACCGAGTGCTGGTGATAAACCAATACTTTGCATTACAAGGGCAATAGCCACCACTAAAAACAGCGCAAAAATAGTAAATATTTCACGCATGTGGGTTTGCGCTATGTATCTAAATAATGGGGCCGACACATATTTTCCGCCGGCAATAATAGCGGCGATAACCGCTACCGATACGCCAACTTGTTGCCATACCGGCCAGCTTGCAATAATGGAGTCGCTAATTTCTTTGGAGCTACTTTGCGGTGCAAAAGCCAGTAGTGGCAGGAGCGCTAAAATAGGAATAATGGCGATGTCTTGAAACAGCAAAACCGAGAATGCGTTTTGCCCGGCTTCTTGCTTTAGCCAGCCTTTTTCTTCAAGGCTTTGCAGTACAATAGCGGTTGATGACAGCGCCAGCATTAGGCCAATGGCGAGGGCGGTTTGCCAATGCATGGTAAAAACCCAATAACAAAACGCAAAAATAGCCGCGGCGGTAAGTACGACCTGTAAGCCGCCAAGCCCTAATATTGAATGGCGAAGCTTCCATAAACGGGCTGGTTGTAGCTCAAGGCCAACCAAAAACAGCATCATCACTACGCCAAACTCGGCAAAGTGCATTACATCTGTTTGATCGCCCACAATACCCAGGGCGTAAGGGCCAATTAGTATGCCCGCAATTAAATAACCAAGTACCGAGCCAAGTCCCACTCGCTTGGCAATAGGTACAGCCACTATGGCCGCCGCTAAGTAAATTAAAGCTATTTCTAACACGCGTATATCCTAATAGTATCAAGGCTTTTAGCATGGCTTAGTGGCTTTAAAAATACAATGGGTCATGTGGCTGAAAATGGATCATTTAGTCATAATTAATCGGCTACTTTTACAGGGCCATTAATGTTATCAATACTTACATCGCCTGAGCCTGATTCGGTAATGGTAAGCCCCTTAGCGTGGTTTACACGAATATTGCCCGAGCCATCTTCAATGGTTACGCTTGCTTGCACGTGCTCAATGACTAAATCGCCAGAGTTATCGTCTACATCTACTGCGCCATTAATATTATTAATAGCAATGCTGCCTGAGCCGTCTTCAACAGTTAAGGTGCCGCGCACATTACTAATACGCATATCGCCCGAACCATCATCAACAACCGCATTGCCGCTAACATTATTAATATTTACGCTGCCAGAGCCATCGGTAAGCGCTAAGTTACCGGTGATGTTTTCAAGGGTTATATCCCCTGAGCCATCTTCAACAGTAAGGTTTTTAGCGCTGTTGATATATAAGCTACCTGAGCCGTCTTCTATATCTATATTATTTTGCATGGCGCTTATTGCAATGTCGCCAGAGCCATCATCAATATCGAGCATTAAATTACTTGGCACGGTAACCACTAAATCAATGTGTGGCGATTGGCCGCTGTAAAAACGGATACCGCTGGCAGTATTGTTGTTTGCAACTAAGGTAGCTTGTTTGCCATTTTGCTCAAGGGTGAGTGTGTATTCGTCTTCAATGTCGGCGGTAAAAATTGTGGCATCTACACTTATGCTGGTGGCATTGGGCGAGCCTTTAATTTCAAGAGAGCCTGCACCGCTTAATACGTTTAAGTATTCTAGGTTATTACTTGGCAGTGATAACTGCTGAGTTTGTTTTACTGAGGCAACGCTTGGCGATATATGAAACACACAGCCGCTTAATAATAAAATGCCGCCAATAAGTGAAAATGGTTTTGTAATGTTAGATACAGTTGATGAACTCATGTTTAGTCCTTTGTGTTTGTTATTTATGCATGTTTTGTATAAGCATAGTAGAGCAAAAACGAGACCAACTGTAAGTTGTTGATTTTATTGTGATGAGGTGCGTTTATGAAAAGTGGATTTACTAATAAGTGGTTAAATACACTAAGAAGTAATTAAAAAAGGATGCACATGGCATCCTTTTTAAGTGTTTGCTTTTAGGTTATTTATTAAAAGCTGTAAGTAATATTACCGTATAGGAAACGCCCGTCTAATCCGTACGGTGCATATGGCGTGTACGGGAATATTTGGCCAAAGTCAGAGTAACCAATGTTATCTACCGTTGCTTGCGGGTACTGATCGAACAAGTTGTTTGCACCTACTGCAAACTTCCAGTATTCGTCTGGGCGGTAGGCAACTTCTAGGTCGGTGATCCATTTAGGGTCAATGTACTCATCGCGATCGGCCGTGGTAGAAATATCAGCCACTTCACCGTAGCGCGTTGCACGAAGAGTGGTTTGCCATTCGTTAAAGTTCCACACTGCTGATAGGTTCCATTTGCTATCTGGCGTGCCTTCTTCAAAGCGGCCTACTTCGCGGCGTGCAAATACCACGTAGTCATCGCCTAGTGAGTTTAGCTCGCTTGGGTTGTCGTCTACGTGCGTTACTTCGGTATCGTTAAAGTTAGCCGCTACGTTTAAGCGTAAGTCACCTAAATCGCTTAAATCTAAGTTGTAGGTAGCAACAATATCAACACCTTGCGTGCGCGAGTCGATAGCGTTAGTAAAGTAACGTACGCTTTCAGTGTTTAGCTCGCCGGCATTTTGCAGTATTTCTACTACAGCATCGCCCTCTAGGTTTTCAGACAATACAATACGGTCATCAATATCAATGCGGTAGGCATCTACAGTTAGGCTAAAGCTGCCTTGTGTGTACATAAAGCCAGCCGTTACGTTGACTGATTCTTCGGCATCTAGTTGTTCAGCACCTAGCGCTTGCGCTGCCGCTGAATCAGTAGGGAATAAACCTACTTCAAACGGTTGGTTGTTCTCAAGTACGGTAGAGATTTGGCGGTATGAGCTTTGCGCAAGTGATGGTGCACGGAAACCTGTGCTAATTGCGCCACGCAATGATAGGTTTTCGTTAATGCTGTAACGCGACGCAAGCTTTGATGTAAACGTATCGCCAAAGTCGGTGTAATCTTCGTAGCGACCCGCTAAAACAAGGTTCCAGTCTTCTGTTAGGTAAGTATCAAACTCAACAAATACAGCTACGTTATGGCGGCTTTCGTCGGTTACGCTTTCTGGGCCAAAACCAGCTAATACTTGTGCGCCACCGGCAGCAATTGGATTGCCATCGCTATCTAAAGCGGTAATGTAAGAGGCTTCTTCGCCTTGCTCAATTTTGTAGCTTTCGTGGCGGTACTCTGCACCTACAGTAAAAAATACGTCATCTGGCAAGCCAAAATCTAGCACTGTATTTGCCGTAGCGTTTACTAAAAACTGATCGTAAACCAATGCACCGTTGTCAAATTCGGTTGGGCTGTCGGCACCTAGTGATGTATTTATACTATTTACAACCCCAAAGCCAAAGTCGTTACGGCCGTAGTTGGTACTTACATCCCAGGTCCATTCGCCAGTTTCGCCTTGCAGGCCTAGGGCAAATGAGTAATCTTGTACGTCGGTTTCAATTTGCGGTAAAAAGCCGTCTGGATACACTTCTAACACGTTGCGGCTGTCTTTTGCACGGCGGTAAAAACCACCTGAGTTACCTTCGCGTTTTGAGTAGCTACCAAACGAGTACAGGTTATAGCCGTTATCAAAGTCGTAACCCATGTTGTAAAACAGTGCGTAGTCTTCAAGCTCTGCTTTACCAAAGCGGTGGTTGTAACGGTCGATAGTAAATTCGCGTGGGTCTAGGCTGCCATCTTCTAGGCGGTCGTATTGCTCGCGCGGGTCAAAGCCTGAGCGCTGAGTAGAGTCGTTATCGCGATACTCAATTGATACGTTTACAAAGCCGTTATCTAAAAGCTCAAAACCAGAGTTTGCGCTAATTGTACGGCTTGCGCCGTCGTTTACTTCGCGGTCGGCACCGGTATTAAAGGCAAGGTTGCCATCGGCATCTGCGTAGGTGCTTTCTAGCTGAGGTACGCCAGCCATTTGGGTGTCGTACTCGCCGTAGGTTACGCTTACGCTGCCGCCTTCTGAGGCATCTTTAAGTACAATGTTAATTACACCGGCAATGGCGTCTGAGCCGTACTGCGCTGCTGCGCCATCACGTAGTACTTCTACGCGTTTAATGGCTGATGTTGGGATCATGTTTAAGTCAACAGCGGTAGAACCACGGCCAACAACACCCGCTAAGTTTAATAGCGCGCCAGCGTGGCGGCGTTTGCCATTAATAAGCACTAGGGTGTGATCGGGTGCTAAACCACGTAATACAGCAGGTTTAGCGTGGTCTGTACCATCACCCATGGTGGCGCTTGGGTAGTTAAAGCTAGGTACTTGGTTGGCCAGTATTTGGCTAATTTCTAGCTGACCCGTGCTTTGCATATCACCGCTGGTAATAATATCTACAGGTACGGTACTTTCGGCAATACTGCGTAGGCTTCTGCGGGTACCGGTAACCGAAATCACTTCAATACTTTCTTGTGCTTGAGTGTCTTGTTCTGCAGCAAATGCAGGAGAATAAGACGCGCCAAGCGCAGAGGTAACGGCCAGGCTAAGTGCTACTTTTTTGGCTGATAATTGCTTTAACATGATGTTGATTCCCTTAAGGGCTGCTGACTATTGATTTTTCAAAGGAGCGCATAATATAGAAGGCACTACCTGTGTGCAAAGATAAAAACTGTCTAAGTTATTCTAAGTTGTTAACAACTAAAATGACAGTTTACGCCCGCTATAGACGTTTAGATCGCTCGAGTTGCAATCTTGTGTCGAATGGTTGCGAATTCAAGGGGAGTGTGAGTAAAAGTTATTAAAAAGTAAAAAGGCCACGCGAGTGCTTGGCCTTTATTTATTTTATAAATTACGCAAAAAATTATTCAGGTGCTACTTCTAACGTCGTGAATAGAGCATAACGACCGGCATCTACGCCTTCTTCGTTTACTTTAACTTTGTTAGAGGTTTCGATTAGGTATAGGCCTGGCTCTTTCCAGGTTGTGCTAAACATGCCGTTTTTATCGGTTGTTACTTTTATTTCCCCACGTTCGTTACGGTAGCGTGTATCGCCTTTTAAAATGCTTACTTCAATGCCTTCGCCCGCTGGCTTGCCATCTTGTAGTAACCGAAAACGCGCTTGCTCGCCAACAAATAAATCGTTTGGATGCGTTGGGCCGCTAAGCTCAAGGCCTAAGCCAAGTTGTGCAGGCTTAGAAGTACCGTTACGGCTTACAAATGTATCTACTGTAGATATAACTTTAGTTGTGGTTACATCTTTTGCATTGCTTGGTAATTTAGCTTCTGATTTTTTACCAAATACGCGCTTGCGCTTACCTTCTTCGTTTTTGTAGAAGGTCATGTACATTGGCTTTTGCGTCATGGCAATGTGGTAAGTACCTTCTTCTTTTAGGCTTACCGCCGCTGAGCTTTTACGCTTTAGGTAATAAGCACGAATGGTCTCAGATACTTCTTCGCCGTTTGGTGCAAGGGCCATAAGTAGTGTGTCGTCGTACTCTGCGCCTTTTTCTTTTGGCTTAAAGGCTTTGTCGGGTGCAAATATTTCGTTAGAAATACTCGCATCAATCATTACGTAGTGCGCTTTGTCGCCAGATAATGACGTGTGCGAAGGTAATAACCAGCGCCCATGTGCACTTGCCGATGTAGATACCAGCGCCGATAAGCTAAGTGCGCCAATTAAAGCCGTTTTTAATAAATTAATTTTCATTGTATTTCCTTAAATTCAAATGATTAAGTAGCAGCTACTTAGTGCTTACGGTTACAAAACTTGTCGAAAATTCTTTTTTACCTTCAATGGTCACTTTGCCAGCTTGCGATAAATCAAGCTCTACGCGGCTGTAATCACGGCCGCCTTCTTCGCGCACAACCTCAATGTTTAAAAGGTATTTGCCAGGCTTTACGGCATTGCCGTCTAAATCTTTACCTTGCCAGTTAATGGTGTAAGTACCTGCACGCTTAGTGGCGCCGCTTATGCCGTCAAAGTTAATGTCGGTTTTACCTGCTTTACGCCACCATTGGCGCAGATCTTTAAACCATTCTGCTTTTTGAACCCATAGCGCAAGCGTCGTTACGTGTTTACGCTTTGGCGTTTCTAGCCAAACAGCTACGTATGGGCGGTGGTAAGGTTGTACATCAAGATCGGGTAGGGTTAATTCAATCTCTAGCTGTGGCGTTTGTGCCTGCGCAGTTGTTTGAAATAATGCGGCAACCATTAATAGTGCTGCACTTAGTACCGTACTTACTTTTAACATTAAGACACTCCTTTAATTTGTGGCACCCAACATAAATAAATAACCAAAGGCGTTGCTATGCCTAAAACGGTTATCCATATTCCTGCTAAGCGTTTTTTTCTGTTTTGAAATAAAATAATCATCCCGGTGATTGAAAAAATAATCATCAATACCGCTGAAATATCAATAACCCAGCTCCACACGGCGCCACTGTGGCGGCCTTTGTGTAAATCGCCAATCAGGCTTAAAAAGCCACCGGTTTGGTAATCTAGGTTTAGCTCACCGGTTGTAAAATCAAGCTCTGCGTAAGCAAAACCTGCCGGTAGTGGGTAGTCGAGCATAACCAGCGCGTCTTCTTTTTCCCACTCAATGCTTTTAACTTTAGTGAGCGCGTATTGCTCGGCAAAAAACGCTTCTATGTCTGGGTAGAGGGTGGGTAATGTATCTAGTTGAGTATTTGCTTTAGCCATTAACGCTTGAGGAATAGCGGTACTTACTTGGCCGTTGCTTTTGTCGTTTTTAAGCCAATCAACATGGTTAAGTACAATGCCGCTAACGCAAAATAAAATAAGCAAAAAAAACAAAGCTGTAGAAATATAAATATGGAGCGCACGGCTTGTGCTGTACAAAGCCCGCTTATTAATAAACGCCATAAAAACAGTAATTAAATTAAATTTAGAACATGATAATCATTTGCATTAACTATTACAAATTTACTTACTTAACTTTACATTAAATTTTTGGCTAAACGGTGTGTGCATGCAAAAAAGGGCGGTTATTTAGCACTTGGTGGGTGCGAGGGCCTTAAAATTAGGTAAATCATAACGGCTATTTCAATTACGCCAACAAGGTAAATAACCCAAACAGGGGCGTTTGAGTAAAGCAAAAATACAAAACCAATAAGCATACCAATCGCGGCGTAGCATTTTGCTTTTACAGGCACTACTTTATGCGCTTGCCATTGTTGTAAGGTAACGCCGTAGCGAGGGTGGTTAAGTAGCCAGTGTTCAAGCGCCGGTGATGAGCGAGTAAAGCAGGTAAGCGCAAGAATAAAAAAAATGGTGGTAGGCATAACCGGCAGCACAATACCAATAATGCCAAGAGCCACTAACAATAACCCAAGTGCTTTAAGCCATAAGTTTTTATAACAAATAAATACTGCTTTTATATTCACTTAGGCTCTTTTAAGTAATGGCTGTTAGTTAGGATTGTAGGCCAAATAGTTATAAAATCGAACCCTATAAACGCAAAAAAGGGCAAACTAAGTCTGCCCTTTTAAAATACTAAATATGTTTTACTTATTTAGAAGTAGTAACCTACGTTGATGTTAAAGCGACGTTCTGTGTCGCCATCACCTGCAACAGAGCCACCAATAAATGGCTGGTTACGTGCTTGAATAAAGTCAAAGTAAGTAAATAATGCACCGGCCGATACGCTCATGCCTGTAACGTTCATCCACGTATCTGGGCTGTCGTCAGACTTGTCGTAAATAATGCCGTAATCGTTGTAAAATTGAACGCCTGTTACTGGGCCCCAATCAAGCGATAGGTCGTAAGCTACGTTAAAGTTGGTCATGGTTGCTTCGCTTGATACGGTATCGTAGTAATCAAACGCGCCAACTACAAAGCGGTTGCTGTTGTCGTCTAGGTCGTAGTCGTACTCGCCGTGCTGAAATTGAATATTCCAGTTATTAATTTGGCTATTTACATGAAACGCCCACGCGCCGTAGTTACCTGCACGGTCGTTACCGTCGTGTAAACCACCGCTTAGTAGTGATACGCCAATATCGGTTTTAGCGTTTTCACTGTGCTCAATTTGATACACTGTACGACCAGCAAAAGTATTGTACTCACCAAGGCGTGAACCTGGTGCGTCGTAGGTGCCTTCGGTTGTTGCACGGCTACCAACAATATCGTAAGAGTAACGTTCGTTAACTTCTGAGCTGCCATCAACGCCGCCTACTTCATCATTTTTGAAAAAGCCGAGGTCTAGTTTCCAGTTGTCTTTAAGTTTACGGTTTACTGTTACACCTAAATCAAAGTCATCTTCTAGGCCAACGTAGTAGTTGGTGCTAAAAAAGTAGCTGTGTGAGTTGTATGGGCCGTTACCAAACGGTACAGGTGCAATACCGGCTTGCGCTTCCCAGCCATCTGTAAATTCGTAACCTAAGTATGCATACTTAACAATGGTCATGTAATCGTAAAAACGAAAATCACCATTTACAGAAATATCGCTAATTTCACCCGATAAGTTAAGGCGAAATACTTCAAAGTCTAAATCGCCGCCACGGTCTTGCGTGTCTTCATCGTAGGTGTTTGTGCTGTAGTTAAAACGTACGGCACCGCCAATTTTAATGCCTTCATCTTCTTGTTCAGGCGCAGCGGCGGCAACAACAACTTCTTTGTTGTCGGCCTTTTTACTGATCTCGGCAACTTGTTGTTCGTGTTGCTTGTTGATTTGGCTTTGCTTTGATTTTTCATCAGCAAGCTGCTGTTCAAGCAACTGCATTTGTTGCTTAAGCTGCTTTAATTGGCTTTGCAGTGTGTCGAGATCGGCTGCATGAGCAGTGCTTGCTGCACCGCCAAGCATTAGTGCTAGCGTTAATTTTGAGAGTTTAGTCATTGTTGATGCTCAGGTTTTGATTAAAAAATAAAAAAATTCAAGGTGCCCAAAAGCCCCTTACGAATGATGTAAGAACTAATTTAAATTTATTTTTTATTTTTTTTATTTATTTGGTGTTTGAGTTAACGCGCCTACCTCTAACAGAGGTGATGCGTCTAACTTATCAGCATCCATCATTGCTGCAACGCGTTGCATAGATGAAAGCAATAAACTTTGCTCCCACTCTGCAAGTGCAGAAAACTTTTCAATAAAGTGTTCTTGCAGTGGCTGAGGTGCTTTTTCTAGTAACTCTTTCCCTTGCTCGGTGAGGTATAAGCTCACTCGGCGTTTATCCATTTGACTACGAACGCGTGTTACAAGGTTTCTGCTTTCTATTCTATCAAGAATATTAGTTACAGTAGCCGGGCTTAAGTTAACATTCTGAGCGATACGGCTTGCTGTTATTCCATCGGTGTGCGCTACTTCTTGCATTATAAGCAATTGTGGGCCTGTTAAACCTGATGTTTTATTTAGCTGCTTAGAATGTAAGTCAATCGCGCGGATTACTTTACGTAAAGAAACTAATAATTCGTCATATTTTTGCATTTGCTTATCTCGTCGATGGGCCAAAGGTGTGCCGTAATCGCGAAATGTTACACATCAAATAAATTGAATTCAAATAATAAATTAAGCTTGAGCCCATGTTTATTGGTTTTTATTAGTTTGAGCAGAAACTAAAATAGTATAATTTTGTTTAAAACTTATTAAATGTTATTAGCATATTGTTTGCATTGTGGTGCGCACACTACGTATGTTGTGAATAATTGGCAAGTCTTATGGTTTAGACTTTAGTATTATACCCACCTGCATTAATACCTTAATAAATTTAACATGCGTTTGCCTAAGCTTAGCCGCGGTTTTACTGCCCTAAAGCATGGCCATTATTTATACGCATTAGTGTTATTTATAACAGCTGTTATTAATTGGTAATTGTTTGTAAGTTAGCTGTGTATGTATTAATCGCCAATGAACAAATTTCAATCTACAAAGGTCAACACGCCCTAGTGAGTATAGCGTATACTTTGCACATGCATTATTGTTTATATGCACATGTTAAAAATCTTTAATATCAGCATTGTAGGGAAAAACATGAAATTATCGCCATCAGTTAGCATTGAACAAAGCGAAACCGGCCTAGAGTTTATAAAAGTTGCGAGCTCAAAGTGTGATGCAAAAATATTTTTGCAAGGCGGGCAAATTACCGAGTTCATCCCAAAAAATAACAAGCCACTTATTTGGATCTCTAAAAACGAGTCGTTTCAAGAAGGGGTGAGCATTCGCGGTGGTATTCCTATTTGTTGGCCTTGGTTTGGTAATCATGAAAACCAAGATTGGCCAGCACACGGCTTTGCACGTACCAGTTTATGGCAAGCTGATGCTGTGCATGAAGATGATGAGCACATTACAATTAGCTTAAACTTACCCATGAAGTTAGTTAACCCAACGTATTGGCCGCACCAATCGGCGTTAAAGGTTGAGTTTGTTTTGAGCGAGCAATTACAGGTGCGTTTAACAACCACTAATTTAAGTAATAGCCCTTTTAGCTATACGCAGGCTTTGCACAGCTATTTTCCTACCTCAGATATAAATCACACCCATGTAGAAGGTTTACAAGGCGCGCAATATATTGAGTTTGGTGAAGGGCCGTTTGCGCAAAATGCGCCAGTGGAGTTTACCCGCGAAACCGATATGGTTTATACCCAGGCCGCTAAGCAGCAACACATTCACACCCCAGATGGGATTATTAATGTAAGCCGCGAGAACTCAAGCTCGTGTGTGCTGTGGAACCCATGGATAGAAAAATCTAAGCGTTTATCTAATTTTGCTGACGATGAATACCTGAGCATGGTGTGTTTAGAAGCCGCTAATGTGTTAGAAGATAACGTGACACTTGAGCCTAAACAAAGCCATACGTTAGTTACTACAATCAGCTGGGCTAACAGTCAGTAAATAGGAAAGGTACTTAAAATCGTGTTTGATAATCAGCAAGTAATGGATTTACCAAAGCATAGCGAAATACAGCTCAACCCCTTGGCCGATAAAGCGTTACTGCACGTGCAACTTAATTGGCTGGCGTTTTACATTCCTTTTTGCGCGGTACTGTTTGCTGTTTGTTACTTTAACGAAGCGTTTGCTAACAAAGCACAAACCTACTTGCTGATAGGCGTGCCTATTTTAATATTGATTTCAATGCTTTATAACGCCCTGAGTATTAAGCTGCAGGGCTTTGCGCTGCGCAATCACGATATTGCGTTTAAAAAAGGGGTTATTTGGCAGCAAATAACTATTTTGCCCCTCGCGCGCGTACAGCATATGGAAATTCACCAAGGCCCCATTGAGCGAAAACTAAAGTTAGCCAGTTTAAAGTTATTTAGTGCCGGCGGGGTCAGTGCTGATTTACAAATAAGTGGCTTAACCCACGAGCAGTGCAAAAACATACGCCAATTTGTACAAAATTATCGCCAAGACGGCACACCCGCGCAGGTTGAATTAGCAAATGAGTAATACCATTAGCGAGGAGCAAAGTAGCTCACTACATTGGCAAAAAGTATCGCCTTGGGCGGTGTTGTATTTTGTGGTGTATTTTAGTGTGCGCTTTGTAAAAGACGGGCTTTTAAACCTGCTGCCTATGCTTGTGGTGTTTGTAACACAAGTAGAAAACAAGCTGTTTTGGGCGCAAGTTGCAGGTGCTATTGCGATAGTGACACTGCTAATATATTCAATTTTATATTACATAAATTTTAAGTTTTGCATTAGCGACGATCACGAAATTTTGCTTAACAAAGGGGTGTTTAAAAAAGAGCGCCTAACGCTAAAATTTTCGCGCGTGCAAAACGTTAATATTGCTGAGCCCTTTTATTTTACGCCCGTTAATTTGGTTAATTGTATTTTTGATGCCGCAGGCAGCGTAACCCAAGAGGCGGTATTGCCAGGTGTTACTAAAGCCTATGCACAGCAAATGCGTAAACAAATTTTTGCCTTTAAGGCGCAGCAGCAACCCGACGAGCAAACACCCTCAAGCGAGCATTTTGAAGCAGAAAATAGCTTACGTATCAGTAATAAAGAAATCGCTAAATTTGGCTTAATGTCTAATATGGCTATATTAGCAATGGCCGCTATTGCGCCTTTTATAAATGTGTTGGTAGATTTTTTAGAGCAGCAAATTATTGCTAAGGTAGAGGGGTTTTATCAGCAAGAGCTTGGTTTACTGGCAAGTGCTGCAACCTTTGCCCTGATAACGCTTATTGCTTTGCTTGTTTTAACGGCTGTGATGTTGTCGGTAGGTATGTCGCTTATTCGTTTTTATAACTTTGAGCTTTACTTTAAAGGCCAAAAATTTAAACGTATTGCCGGCTTATTAGAGCGCCATCAGTTGTCTATGAGCATGGATAAAGTGCAATCTATAGTTATAAAACAAAACCTAATGGGGCGGTTACTAAAGCGTTTTACCGTTGAGTGCTTACAGGCAAGTAGCGGCGGTATAGCGGCGGGTGTGGCTGCTAAAAAAAATAAACAAACCTTAGTGTTACCCGTTTTAAATAGCGAGCAAGTAGATAGCGTTTGCCAATGGATTTACCCGTGGTTTAATAGCAAAAAATTGCAGTTTAACGGCGCAGAACGTGCCTTACTTTATAAAAACTTGAGCTTTTATGCCTTAATTCCAAGCGCTATTGTGCTGTTAGGTTGTTATTTAGGCGACTTTAATGCCTGGCTTAGCTTGGGAGTATTACTTATTTTAGCGGGATTAGTAACGCTTACTTATCAGCGTTATGGCTATTATTTGCATGAAGACAACGGCCGTTTTTACATGGTGGTACGCAAAGGTATGATAGGTGTGCATTACCGTGTGTTTGAACTGTATAAAGCACAAAGTGCACGCAGTATTAGTACCTACTTTATGCGCCGCGCAGGGCTTAAAAGCCTGTATATACAACTTGCATCAGGGTTTGCCTTTATGCCCTATATAAAGCAGCAAGATGCTGATTATATAATTGATTTTACTCTTTATCAGGCGGAGTCAACGCAGCGTAATTGGATGTAATTATACCAATCGACTTACATATTTAGCCTTTTTAGGTTGCCAAATAAAGCGTTAACGGCGTTATTAATCTTTCATGTAAAACAAGGCATTGCTTAATTTAAAAGCTTATAAATTATACACTTTCATAAGCTTTGTTACATTTTTTTACTGCAACATTAGTTGGTTTAATAATACTCTAAGTGGTATCAATCATTTAAAGGATTATTATGAAAAAATCACTCATCGCTGCCTCTTTGTTATTAGCCACACCTACCTTAGCTGCTGATTGGCAAACTATTCATACCGAGCACTTTAATGTGCATTACAGCACCGAAAACGCCGATTATGCTAAATCGACAGCGGTCGAACTTGAAATAGTACGCAGTAAAGTGCTTGAGCAGCAAAACCGAGCGCTCGATAAAGTAGTTGATGTGGTGGTGTTTGATCCCCTAAATGCGCCCAACGGCTTTGCTTTACCTACTTCTAATAATCCTTTAATGGCCCTTTTTACCACGCCCCCACAATCAGATACGGTGGTTTCTAACATTAGTGGCTGGCAGCAATTACTGATATTGCACGAATATATTCACTTAGTGCATTTAGCGCAGCCAACACGCAACACGTGGCAGCAA
Organism: Pseudoalteromonas sp. S327; assembly: GCF_005886415.1. Classification (NCBI taxonomy): domain Bacteria; kingdom Pseudomonadati; phylum Pseudomonadota; class Gammaproteobacteria; order Alteromonadales; family Pseudoalteromonadaceae; genus Pseudoalteromonas; species Pseudoalteromonas sp. S327. The sequence continues at coordinate 35,714 of NZ_PNDP01000037.1, forward strand.
AAAATACGGGGTGTGTGGGATATTTACGACTTAACTTACAGTGATATGCCGCGCTGGGTAGCCGAAGGTTATGCAACCTTACTTGAGTCAAAAATGACGGGCCGAGGGCGACTATTTGATAACTACACTGAGTCAATGCTAATTGAGTTTGCCCAGCAGGGGGCATTGCCTAGCTATAGCCAGCTAAGCGATACAGAGGGCGGTTTTATGGCTGGCTCTATGGCGTATTTAATGGGCAGCCGGTTTTTAAATTGGCTAGAGCAAACTTATTCAGCGCAAATGCTCGATGCCGTTTGGACACGTATGCAGGCAGTTAAAAAGCGCGATTTTAACGAGGCCTTTACTGGGATATTTGGCCAAAGTGCGGCTAAGTTATATGGCCGCTTTATTGCACAATATACCTATAAAGCGATGGCAAAAGAGCAGTCAGAGCCTGCGCTTAACAGCGAGCTGTGGTTAAAGCTTAACTTATATGCAAGCAACCCTGCGCTTTCAAAAGATGGCAGTAAACTTGCGATTGTTGAGCGCGATAAAGATAAAAAAACCAAGCTTATTATTTATAGCACGCAGGATAATACTAAAGCTGAAGATGAATTTACAAAAGCACAAAAAGCGCTATTAGAAAACGATGCATTGGATATACCCGATAACGCCCCGAGTGTATTTAAACGTGAGAAAAAGCACGTATTAAATCAAATAAACAGAGCGGGAATTGCTAATCCACAATGGGTAAATAACAGTACACTTTACTTTAATGCTTATACACGTGAAGAGACGGGTGTTTATAACAAAGTGTCTGATATTTTTAGTTATAACATCGAAACCGGAAAAGTTGAGCAGTTAACTAAACTTGCTGGCTTACGCCGCTTTAGTGTTACAAACAATGGAGAAACCCTTTACGCCGAGCAAGTACGTGGTGGCTACTCAGAATTAGTAAAAGTAGACTTAACAACGCAAACCATTACCTCTTTATTTACTAAAAGCTTAAAAACAGCTTACGACTACCCAACTTTTAGCCCTGATGGAACCCAGCTAGCTTATGTATCAGCCAATTTGAATGAGAATTGGCAATTGTATATACAAGATATTGCCAATAATACTCGCCAAGCCGTGCCTATGCCAAACGGGTATCAATACTTAAGCCAACCCAGCTTTAGTAAAAACGGAGAAAAAATTTACTTTGTAGCCGGATTAAAAGGCTCAACTGATATTTATAGCTACCATATTGTAAATAGCACATTAACTAAACTTACCCAGGGCCAAGAAGCCGTTGCCCACCCGCTAGAAACAAACGAAGGGGCATTACTTTATTTATCTATTACTGCTGATGGGCCTAATGTAAAGCAACTACCGAGTACGCTAGAGGGTGAAGTAATCACTGATTTAGCACTTGATAATAGCGCGCCACTGCTTTTGGTTGATCAATACACTTTGCCTAAAGCAAAAATATATAGCGAAAATGTAGGTAAACAAAGCAGCTACGATGTGCTTGATCAGCATGCGAGCCTAGCGCTAGGCGCACAGTATTACTCGGCCGCTTCAAGTACTTTAAATATAAATATTAAAAGTAGTGACTTACTTAAACAGTTAGACCTTCAAGCGGGCTATAGTGTTGATTTAAATGATGATGCTTTGCACGGTGGATACGCTCAGGCAAAATATAATGCACTGCCAGTTAAGCTTAAATTGAGTGTATTTAATTATGATTTAAATACCGCAAAACAATACCAAGCGAGCGAAAATGCAGAAGTATCTGCACGAGGTGGTTTTGCAGTCTTAAGTTACCCGATTAAATACGCGGCGTTTAGCATAACGCCAGAGCTGGCTTATAACTATACCGATTATAAACAAGACTATAATAAATGGGCACGCATAGGCATTACACAAAGCTGGCAGTACGACCGCCAAGCATTTGCTATAGGGCAAAGTGTTAATGCCCAGTATTACGATGGCAGCAGTAAAAACAATAATTGGGATGGCTATGATTTAGCGGCCAAATTATTTGGTAAAGCGTTTGATGTGCCGCTTTATATTAATTTTACTCAAAAGCAGCGCGATGATAGCAGCTTAGCGCTAGGCGGATTTAGCTCAAACCTAATTAGCGAGCATCAAAATAGTGAGTTTGTGCTTTCATCAGAGCTGCCATTTTATAGCACAACTGCTGAGCGCTACATGGGTTATGGCGGTGGTTTTAGCTTTAAAGAAGGCATGCCGTGGCTTTATTACAAACAGCATCAGGTAGATGATGCGGTATACGCACAAAGTTATGGTTTAAAGTATCAAGGCAATTTTAGCTTTGGATTAGGCCCAGTCGGTGTGAACGATTTAACCTTTAATATGGGATTATCCCGCGTAGAAGGCGATAGCTTTGAGGATGAAATGCGCGGCTGGTTTAGCTTTTACTACTCGCTTTAAGTAAATTGCTATAACACGCTAATGCACTTGTGTAATAAGTGCATTAGCAAAAGCCGCGTTTAAACTAATTTAAAATACCTATGGTTAATTGTGCTTGTTTAGCGACGCAAGCTTAGCTTGATATACGTTTAGCCTTTCTTTATTGCGCTCATACTGGATGGCTTTTTCAAGCAAGCTTTGTGTTTGCGCTGTATTACCTTGTTGGTAGCGAATTTTAGCCAGCTCTAAATAGAGCTCCGATATATAAGGGGCTTTTGCAATGGCGAGTTCAAGTTGTTTTTTAGCTTGAGTGACCTTGCCCTGATGTAAGTTATTTTTAGCAATAACGAGTAGCTCGTAGGGATCTTTTTCTTTATCAACAAGCTGGCTTGTTAGGCGTTTTTCTAGTGTTTTATCTCCCAACTCTTTTGCTAATATTCGATAGTTATTAATTAAATTTATACTTATATCGTTTCTATCAAGCGCGGTTTGGTAAATCATGTGAGCGCTTTTTAAATCGCCTGCACGGCGGTGCAGCACGCCGGCTATATTAAACAGCTCTGCATCGTTTGGCGTAAAGCGGTTGGCTTGCATAATTAAAGAGTAAGCCTTATTAAGGTTGTTTTCGGCTAGTGCCGTGGCCGCTAAGTTGCTATAAAAATTAGAGAGTAAATCGTTATACGTAGCGCTGCCTGAATAAAAGCTGCCGCGGGTGGGGAAGTAATCAATTAACGTGCCTGCGCGAATTATTACAATAATATCTTCATCTGTTTCTTTTTTTGGGGCGTAAATTTTCGTTCTAAAGTGGTTAGCAACATAAATTACATTGCCTTCTTTGGCATACACAGGTTCGCTCGTCATTTCTTGAAAGCTGGTTTCGAGATTTAAAAGCTGCGCATAGCTTTGCGTAAGTATGGCTAAACTAATGCAGTTACCTTCTGAGCGTTCAATCGCTTGTTGGGCTGTGAGGGTGGCGCCGTCATACTTAAAGTTGGTGAGCTGGTTTTGCAGGTAATTAAAAATAATTTCATCAGCGCGTACATTGTTTAGACGCGAGTGTGCGTAGGTTAAAAACGCGCTTTTTTCAGGCTCCGACAGCTCAAAAATACTGTGCTCGCTAGGTGTTTTAACCTGCTCGAAAAGCGAGTGATTTATTATATGGGTAAGTTGTACTTTTTTAATTGGCGCTTCAGGCGGGGTACTACTGCAAGCAGCTAGCAATAAACTAAGTGTAAAAACTAAATATTTCATATATCACCTCACTGTGATTTTTAACATTACAGTGAGGTGATTTTTTAATCAAGCACTTACAGTGCGGTGTTTACTTAAGCGGTTTTTTTGAGACTGTTTTTTACGCTTACGGCGAGTAAACCATAAATAAAAGCCAGTACCGCCAAGCCAAACAGGGCTTAAACCAATAACACACCAAATTATTTTACTAATGAGCCCTGCAAAATAGCCAAAGTGTAGTTTTCTAAAGCTATCAATTACTTGCCAACCTACACCCACTTCGCGAATGTCCCAGTTAGCCATATGCTCGCCCGTTAGCTTATTGTAAGTCACGGTATTGGCATATTCACTGGCAAGCGGGTTGCTGGTATCAACCTCACCAAATAACGTTATGTTTTCGTCTGGCTCAAGCGGCATTACTAAAAACGTACCATTAAAGGTGGGTATTTGCTTTTGGCTGTCATCAAGTACGTGCTGAAAAGAAATCTCTTCATTGTATAAATTTTTAGTTAATACAAAGTGCTCTTCTTCTGCGTGTTCAATTACTTCGTGATACCACACCGCGCCGTTAAAGTAGCCGCCGGTGATGGCTAAAATTATAATAATTGGCGAGCCAATTACGCCGGTCATTTTATGAATGTCGCTAAGCACTATTTGCAGTGTGGCGCGCCAGCGTACGCTAAATAAACGCTGCCAAAACTTACGATAAATAATAAGACCTGTAATACTCAGTACTAAAAAAAACACCGCAAAAAAGAACCCTAAAACAGTGCCAGTTTGCCCTGGTAAGCTTTTTAAATCGTTAAGTAAAAAGGTGTAATGTAAGTCTAAAAACCAGTCGGTAAAGTAATGGCTAGTGCCTACTGGCTCCGATAAAATATTGCCCGTGTATTGATCTAAATGAAATTTATACCAGTCCTCTGTACCGCGTTTAATTAAATAAACCCGATCAGCAGTATCATCGTTAAATATTTCCCAGCTACCAACAACATACTCAGGGTAGGTTTTTTGAGTTTTTGTTATAAGTGTATCAATAGGTAAGCGGTTGGCTTGTTGTTGTACAACAAAGTGACTGTCTGGCATTAGTAAGCCGTCAATCTCGCTTTTAAATACCAAAACGCTACCAGTTATACTGATAACAAGCAGCGGAATAAGCGCTATAAGGGCTACCCAGCTGTGAATTTTAAAAAGTGTTTTTCTCATAGTTTATTTTTTGTGTAATTGCCACGGACCTGCGTATGATAACAATTATCAGTTCTATTTCATAGTTGTGCGATGAATGCACAATAATTGTTTTAGAGCGAGCCGATCTCTAGAGTAAAATGTGTTTAAGCTGTGGTGTAAGGTTGGTAACTTTTAAATGCAAAGAGGCTCTGGTGTTCACTTAAAGTAACGCTTTTTGTACAGCTATCTTGCCAGTGCCTAATATAGGTTTACGCTAATTTGTTGAGTAAAATGTATTCATCATTACAATGCGCGCTCACTTTAAAACCCTTTTAAAAACATATGTTTATTTATTGTTTCAGGCGGGTTTTATATTAACATTTAAGTAACGAGCGAGGTTGTTTTGGCGCACTATCTACCTATTTTGTCGGCTTTTATTTTAGTTTTTAGCTTTTTACCGCTATTGAGCAAAATTAGAAAGAATCGCAGTGTGTCGGGGTTATCACTATTAATGATGACCTTTGGTTTAGCACAAAGCCTCTACTTTATTACTTACAATATTTATTTTGAACGCTACTTTATTGCTTTACCATTTTTTGTAACTGGAGCGCTAAGTGGTTTAATTTTATATTACTTTGCACGCTATAACGCCGCAAAAGCTGAACGTATACAGCTTTTGGCTATGCTTGGCTTTTCGTTATTACCTTTTTTATTGCTGTTAAATAAAAGCCTAGAAACATCATCGGTGCTCAACGCCCTTACATACGTAGGGCTGGTAATGAGCTCAGTGCGGGTTATGCCGCAAACGTATAAAACCTTACGCAGTGGCAATATTAGCAATTTAAGCGCCCGCTACTTTAGCTTGCAGTTTGTAGCAGGTACCTGTGGCTTATTTGTAGAGCTAAGCAGTGCTATGCCCAGCACCTCGCATATTTTAATGTTTGTTATGCTACTACTTACAAATGCCGTGCAATTTGCATGTATGCAATATTATAAAATGCGCCCCGCAATGGCTTAAAAAACAATCGTCTTCTATTTATATTGTGCTAAATATGTGGCAAGTTACTTTATCAAATAAAAGGATAAAGTATGAATTGGAATCAGTTTGGCTACATTTGCCGTGTCTATAGTTCTAAAACATTAAGTGCCGCACAAAAAGAAGAGCTAACCACACAATCGTATTTAGCCGTTTATGCTAATAAATACGCAGACAGTAAATTAGCCAATTGCCTTGCAGCAAAATTTGCCCTGCAAGATGCAGGTATTTTGCAAAAACAAGCCCTGCATTATCAATGTGTACCGCAGCTAGTTAGCGGGTATAAATTTGAGCACAAAGGCATTTTTAGCTATTTAACTGCTGTTTTTTTTATTTATGTTTTTTCTTCGCTTTTATATCAGTCTTTTGTTGTTCCTACATTTGTAGAGATATATAGCAATCATATGGCTTCTTCCGCGCACACCTTAGGTGATTACTTTTCTTATTGGTATGTGCCAATTATTCTATTGGTTTTACTGCAAAGCATTATTTTTATAGTAATTTTTAAAATTAAAAATGCATGCGCTTTAACCGACTCGCAGCCTTTTATTGGTTTATCAAAAGCTTTACTTCCCCGCAGTTTAATTAAGAAATACGATCGCCTAATGACAACGCTTAACTTTGCGGTAAATTTCAAAGAGGATGAAAACGCCGCAATAGTCGAAACTAAACATTTGGCTAAGTGTGATTCGTTAGGCTACGAAACTCATGAAGAGTTTAAAGTGTTACTTGAGCAGCTGCTGGAACAATTTAATTTGCAGGCTAAAGGCTTTATAAATAAGCTAGTTATTCTGTATGGATTAGTCATTGTTGTGTCAATTTACTTATTTGTGAAAGCGGCTTATCAACCAATTTTTATGCTAGGAGAAGTGTTATGAAGTCAAAAGGATTTACGCTAATTGAATTGATGGTCGTAATTTCTATTATTGGTATTTTGGCGGCCGTTGCTTTACCTCAATACAGTAAATATATGCAAAAAGCTGAACTTGTTGATCCGCTTGCTATGGCCGCAGTAATTAGAGAAGACGTAACTACGTATTACATTGAAAACAGAGAGTTTCCTAAAAATAATAAACAAGCAAACGTGCCTGAAAGTAAATATTTAATAGGAAATCGAGTGACAGGTATTTCCATAGAAAACGGTGCAATTAACATTAGCTTGGGGAATAAAGCCTCGCAGCCTTTGCAAAATACAGTTTTAACTTTTAGACCCGCAGTCGTTACTAATAGCCCCACAAGTCCTATTGCATGGTTATGTGGTTTTGATGAACCTGTTGTAGGGATGCAAGCTGTGGGTGAAAATAAAACGACAGTACCTAAAGATGTATTACCTTCGGCTTGTTTATAACTAATTTAGGGGGGAGCCTATGCAACTCACCATCCATCAAATTGATGCGTTTACCAGCGAGTTATTTAAAGGCAATTACGCGGCTGTGATCCCGCTTGAGTCGTGGCTTAGTGATGAGTTAATGCTTAATATTGGCGCTGAAAATAATGTTTCTGAAACTGCGTTTAGTTGCCCTTTGGCAGATGGCAGTTTTGCAATACGGTGGTTTTCGCCATTAATGGAAATAGATTTTTGCGGCCACGCTACGCTCGCTGCCGCGTATGTTTTATGCGAGCAGCACAACCTTAGCCAAGTGCGCTTTAACGCCGCGGCTGTAGGGGAGCTTATTGTTAATAAAAATAGCGATGGTAGTTTTGCTATGACCTTTCCTAAACAAGCGCCAGATGAAGTGCAAACTATACCCGATGCGTTGTTGAAAGGGTTGTCTATACAACCTATTAAGGTGCTTAAAAACCGCCAAGCATATTTTGCTATATACGAAAATGCTCAACACATTCATGATTTAACCACTGAGTCTGATTTGTTAAAAACCTTATATCCACTTGATGTGGTCGCCACTGCGAGTTCTGCTGAGTACGATATTGTGTCTCGTTATTTTTGGCCAGCAAGTGGTGGCGAAGAAGACTTTGCTACGGGCTCTATTCATACCGGCCTTGCCCCCTACTGGGCGCAGCAATTAGGTAAAAATAAATTAAACGCGTATCAGGCTTCAAGCCGAGGTGGTTTTATACAATGCGAAGTAGGCGAAAATACAGTGACCTTAACCGGTAACGCCGTGCGGTATTTAAAAGGCACAATTTATTTATAAATAAACAGGCCACGTATTACGTGGCCTGTTTGATTTAGTTAATTAAGCTTCTAACGCTTTAGCAATTAAGTGATCAATATACTTTTTATGCGCTTTAGTTGCTGTATCGGCTCCCCATCCTACGCTGGTATCAGCTATTTGCGTTAGCTGATAGAGCGCGGCTGTTTTTGCCAAATTGTCGTGTTTACTGGCTTTGCCTAGGCCTGCAATAGCAATAAGCTGATTTACATACTCAATTTGTAGATTGCGGCTAATAGACGTGCTCTCTTTGCTATCAACAAAAATACTGGCAGTTAGGTCGTCCATAAATTGCGTTAGGCTATATTCGTTACCGTACAGCGCGGTGTCTGAAATACGCAGCATAACAGCAGGGTGCAGCAATTGCGCAAGTACTGTTTTTTGCATGCCTAAAATCATTTTGTGCGCTTTAGGGTCTTCATTTTTACCATAATGGCTAAAGCCGCGACGCTGTTGCTGTAAATAGTTATACAGTGGTTGCATGCTAGTGAGTACATCTGGCGCAAATACATATTTAGCAAGTATGTTCATTGCTTGTGTTTGGCGCTCAAGCGGTACGGGGGTAAAGGGTTTATCAGCATGCTGGTCGCCCACAACGGCACGTTCAACATATACGCCACCTATTTGGCGAGAAACAATGCCCGCTTGCGAGCGGTATTGGCCAAATAAACTATTAGCTGAGGTAACCAGTTGTTGGTAAGACTCACCTTTTACTGTGGCTTTATCTTTTAGCTCAGTAAATAACTTATTAATTAGCGCCATACGGTCGGCGCCATAGGCTGCAGGGTTTGATGAAAGGTCGCCTATCATTACCCGTGGGTCTATATGGCGACCCGGTGCGCGCATGTCGTCGGCATCGTTACCAAAGGCAAGCGCATGCTCGCTAGAGCGCGCTAATATAGTATTTAGGCGTGCGCGCTCTGCGGTTTCATCTTCAAGGGCTGTGCTGTAGCCATAGTTTATAGCCCAGTCGTCATAAGGGCCTGGTTTGGTTTGAAAAATATCGCCTTGCTGCACACCAATGGGGGCTATGTTGGCCGGCGCATAATCCATCACTGAGCCTGTAACTATGCCTTGGGTTTTGGTTTTATCATGAATCTCTTTTTCATCCCACAAAATAGACGATTTCATATTGTGGTTTAAGCCTAGTGTATGGCCTACTTCATGAAGAATTAACTGAGTTAAACCTTGGCGAATCATTTCATTGTCATCAATGGAGGCACCTGTTGCTAAGCCTTTAGCAAGTAATAGGTTTTGTTGAATTTCATGGCCTAGTGAGCAATTTAAATCGCCACTTGTGTGCAGGTTTTCGCCGTGGCTCATTGTGCCTTGTGTGTAAAGCGTGTCGTAAATCCAGCGGTTTTTCATAAACACAAACTCAAGCATAATGTCTGAGCCAAGTATTTCACCGGTTAGCGGGTTGGCCAGAGCCGGCCCGTAGCCACCAAATGGCGGTTTAGGTGATGAAGTCCAACGTAATACGTTGTAGTTAATATCACCAGCATCCCAGGTTGCGTCATCGGGTTGTACTTTAACTTCTAGTGCGTTTTTAAAACCGGCTTTTTCAAAAGCGCTATTCCAGGTAAGTACGGCATCGCGTATTGTGTCGCGCCACTCTACTGGGGTGGTATTTTCTATCCACCAGGTAATTGGCTTTACTGGCTCAGAAAGCTCAGCACTAGGGTTTTTCTTTTGTAGGTCCCAGCGTTTAATTACATCTTCATATGGCGCCCAATCGGTCGAGGTCATTAGATCAAATTGATTGGTGAAATAGCCTATGCGCGCGTCATCTTTACGTGGTTTATAGTCGTTTTTTGGTAATGCAACAAAAGAGTGCTGCACCTTTACAGAGACATTGCGCGGGTCGCTTACTGCGCTTGTACCACGCACGGTGGGGCTGGCATTACTAAATACGTAATCTACAACCACATCTAAGTTATTTGGGTAAGGACGCTGCTTAACAATACGCGACTTTTTGCTGTTTAATTTACCCACTTTAAAGCGTTTTTTAGCTTTTTTATCGGCAGGGTTTGGCGTTGGCGATACCTTGTGTAGCGCCTCACTTAAAAATAACTTGTTGACCTTAAAGGCTATTTTTCCTTGCTCTTCTTTTTCTATTTTAATGCTGGCTAAAACGGCTTCGCTAATATTGGCATTGCTTGCTTTGGCAATGGCACTGTTTTGATCAAATTTATAGCGAGGGGTTTTGCTAACTATATCTATGCGGTCAAAGTATTTTCTAAACTCAATAAGCTTGGTTTCTCTATAGGCACCGCGATAATGCCCAGCATCAGTGACACCGTCGACTGTATGAGCAAAGTATACAAAAGGGGTATTAAGCTGCGATTCGGTGATCACCATTAAGTGCTCACCGGTTTTTGGGTCTTGGTATAAATTAAAAATACCTGAAAATTCGGTTTGTCCTTCGACCATTTCGCTTAGGGTTTGTGGTTTTTTGTCTTCTTTTTTATCGCTAGCCAGTGCGTGGCCGCTAAGCGCTACACTAAGTGTTAGCGCAAGGGTTGTTAATTTCATTGTAATAATCTTTTTCGCTGTTATTTATTTAGTGTGACTGTACGTAAATTAAAATTTGTTCGCACATCTTCTCGATGAAATAATAGCCTAAACCTGTAATTCATTGATTTTAAATAGTAAAATTTTGTAACAAAATATAATAAATGCGATGAATAGCAGGTGTTTGTTAACGGGTACAGAGCTATATTTAGTTCCCAATTTTATTTGTAACAGTTGCTTACAAATGTCAGGTTAATGTTTTATTGCGCTCTGTTATTATAGTGTTAGTAGAAATATGAGGTAATTAGGATATGCAATCAAATTCACTGAGATGGGTGTTCCCATTTGTAGCATTAGCCATTGGTGTAGTGGGCTTTATGGGAATAAACGCTATTGCACAAGAAGATCAAAGTAAAACAGCAGTAGATACACGCCCCACCGTGCAAGTTGAGCCTGTAGAAGCTAATAATCATCAAGTAATAATAAACAGCTATGGCGAAATAAAACCATTAGAAAATACGCAGTTGGCGGCGCAGGTGTCGGGCGAAGTAATTAGCTGGCACCCTAACTTTGTAGCGGGTGGCGTGGTTTCTCGTGGCGATACACTTATTAGCATTGAAAAAGACAACTACGAAGCAGCCGTATTGGTAGCCGAAGCCGATTTAGCGCGTGCAAAAGCGGCCTTAATTGAAGAGCAAGCGCAGGCAAAAGTAGCCGAAGACGAAGCAAAGCGTTTTCCGAGTAAGGCACGTACCGACTTGTTTTTACGTAAACCGCAGGTGCTAAGCGCCCAAGCAGCGGTTAAATCGGCGCAAGCCGCATTAAAAAGAGCGCAACGCGATTTAGAAAACTGCGATATAAAAGCACCTTACGATGCGCTTGTTATAAGCCGCAATGTGGGGGTAGGCCAGTTTGTGGCTATGGGCGCACAAGTGGCCGATTTAAATAATATAGAAACAGCAGAGGTTATTATTCCTATTGCTGGTTTTGATAGCGTATTTTTACCGGAGCGAATTAAGGGCATTAAGGCCACTATTATTCAAAAAGGTTTAAACAGTTTTACACGTGAAGGCGTGATTGACCGCGACTTAGGTATTGTAGATAACGCGACGCGCATGAGCAGCTTAGTGGTACGTATTGAAGACCCATACGGCTTAAAAACACAGCAACCGGCTATTAAATTTGGCAGCTACGTGCAGGTTAATTTTGCAGGCGCCATGCTTAAAAATATTTACCGTTTGCCGCAATCATTAGTGAATAACCAAACGGTGTGGATAGTTAACGAAAACCAAGAGCTTGAACCGCGCAAAGTAACCGTAGTGAGAGAAGAAGGCGAGTACTTTTATATTAGCAGCGGACTTAACGCCGATGATAAGTTGGTTACCACGTTACCTGAGTACCCACAAAAAGGCATGCAGGTTAAAGTGGCTGGCATGGGCGAGCCAAGTAACGCTAATACAAACACCGAAAGTAGCGCTGATGCGCAACAGTTGTAAGGTGTAAATTAATGAGCGAATCAATTGAAAAAAAACAAACAGGGTTAATAGCTTATTTTGCTAAAAACTCTGTTGCAGCCAACCTAATGATGGTTTTTATCATCATTATGGGGATTATTAGCTACTTAACCATTCAGCGCCAAATGTTTCCTAATGTAGAAATTAACTACATTAATGTTGAGGCAAATTACCCCGGTGCCTCACCACAAGAAATTGAAGAAAGCATTCTTATAAAAATTGAAGAATCACTAAAGGATGTGACCGAAATTAAAAAGGGCGTGTACCGCGCCTTTAGAAATGGCGGTAGAGCAAGCCTTGAAATTAACACCGATGCAGAGCTTACCGATGTACTTGATAAGGTAAAGCTGCGTGTTGATGGTATTGCAACCTTTCCTGCAGGTATGGAACCGGTCACCATAAGTCAGATTGAGTTTAGGCAAGATGTTATAGGGATGACCTTAGTTGCCGATTTGCCGCTGACAGAACTCAAACCAATTGCCAATCAAATTGAAGATGAGCTATTACAGCTATCTAACGTGTCGTTGGTAGAAAACGATGTGCCGCTTGATGAAATAGCCATTGAAATCGACCCAGACACTTTACGCCAATACAATTTAACCCTAAGCGATGTAATGACCGCTGTGCGTAATTACTCTGCTAATTTTTCGGCGGGGCAACTAACAACAGATGCGGGGATTATTTCTGTTCGGGTTGAAAACCAGTATTACTCTGGCGATGAGTTTAGACAAATTCCGGTAAAAATAGGCGAATACGGCGCTAAAGTATTGTTGCAAGACATTGCTGTTATTAAAGACCAATTTACCGAAGGCGAGCGCTACTTTAAATTTAATGGCGAAAACGCGGTGTATATGTCTGTAAAGGCAACGCAAGATCAAAACATGATCCCCGTTGCCGATTCGGTTAAAGCATTTATTGAGCAAAAAAATACCCAGCTGCCACCGGGCGTTAGGTTAGAGCCATTAATGGACATGACGTACTACCTAAATGCGCGCCTTGATATGATGAAAGCTAACTTGTTTCAAGGGGCAATATTAGTCGCTATTATGCTTTCGTTATTCTTGCGCTTTAAATTAGCGCTCTGGGTAATGATTGGCTTACCAGTGTGCTTTTTAGGCGCCATGATGCTAATGCCTTTATTTGGTATAAGCATTAATATTATTTCGTTGTTTGCTTTTATTATGGTGCTCGGGATTGTGGTAGATGACGCCATAGTAATAGGTGAGGCCGCCTATACTGAGGTTGAAAAAAGCGGAGGCGGAGTTGAAAACGTCGTCCGTGGTGCTAACCGTGTAGCAACCCCTGCTACATTTGGCGTACTAACAACCATTGCGGTGTTTGCCCCGTTTACACTTTCGAGCGGGCCAGAAAGCGCCTTCTTTTACGGTATTGCTGTAGTAGTTATGCTGTGTTTAGTATTTAGCTTAGTTGAATCAAAACTTATTTTACCGGCGCACATTGCCCACACGCACTTTTCACCTATTAAAAAAGGGGGCTGGCGCGATAGGTTTAATACCCGCTTTTTTGGCTTTGTAAATGGCCCTTATAAGCGTTTTATATCGCGTTGTGTAGATTGGCGTTGGACAGTATTGTTTGGCTTTATTGCTATGTTTTTTATAAGCATTGCGCTGATCACATCAAATAAAGTACGCACTGTACCTACTCCTAAAGTGCCGCATGATTTTCCGCAAATTCAAATAGAAATGAATGACAATGTGTCTGACTTACAAACTATTGCAGCTATTCGTGAAGTAGAAGCCATGGTGTTAAGAGTTGATGAAGAAACAGAGCGTGAATTTGGCCAAAAAATAATTCGTGATGTACTGGTATTTAACCAAGGCAGAACGGAGTCTCAGTTACTTGCGCCGTTGGTTGATGAAGATTTACGCCCTTATAACGCGTTTGAACTTTCGCGCCGCTGGCGAGAAGCCATGCCAACCATTGCCGGTATTAAATCACTCACTATTGAAGATGATGTTGGCGGCGGTGGCGGCACCGGCGAAGGCGAATTTGGTTATTTACTGTTTGGCTCAGATATAGAAACGCTTAATGCGGCAGGCCGTCGTTTTATTCAGCTATTACAGCAACAAAAAGGCTTGTTTGATATAAGCTCAACCATTGACCCTGCTAGCAAAGAAGTGCAAATGAGCTTAAAACCTGTAGCTTACGATTTAGGGCTCGACCTTGCTAACATTGCAAACCAAGTAGGCGCTAGTTTTTATGGTGGCGAAGCGCAGCGTGTAATACGTAACGGCGAAGAAGTAAGAGTAATGGTACGTTACCCTAAACTGACTCGCGAAGCGTTTTCATCGCTAAAACACACTGTAGTTACTACACCGCAAGGGCGTGAAGTACTTTTAGGCGATGTGGTCGAATTAACCGAAACGCCGGGTATTAGCTATATTCGCCGTGAGGGCGGTTATCGTACTGTTTATGTGTACGGCAGTATTGATGAAGAAGTTATAGAGCCAGGCGAAGTGGTTTCGCAAGTAAAAGAAAACTTACTGCCGCAACTTAAAGAAGAATACCCAAGTGTAAAATCAGAGCTAGGTGGCGCAATAGAAGAGCAACAAGCGCAAGCTAATGAGCAGCTGCTGTTTTTTGTAGGCGGCATGATTTTAGTTTATATATTGCTTGCTGTACCACTTAAAAGTTATGCCCAGCCGCTTATTGTTATGTCGGTTATTCCGTTTAGTTTAACGGGGGCTATTTGGGGACACTTTTGGTTTGATTTAGACATTAGCTTAATGTCGGGCTTTGGTTTAATAGCCGCGGCCGGCGTAGTAATAAACGACTCGCTGGTAATGACCGACTACGTAAACCAAGTACGCCGAGAGGGTGTAAGTGTTAAAAACGCGGTAATAGAAGCCGGTTGTGCACGCTTTAGGGCAATATTATTAACCTCTATTACAACCTTTGCAGGGGTTCTGCCCATAATGTTTGAAACCAGTTTACAAGCTAAATTTGTAATCCCTATGGCAGTAGCGCTAGGCTTTGCGGTAATGTTTGCAACACTAATCACCCTTATATTGGTGCCGTGCTTGTACATTATTTTAGGCGATATTGGCGGCGTGTTTAAAATGGCTTTTCGAAAAGTATTTAGGCGAAAAGCCCCTATAAACCAAACCTCTTAAACTATTAAAAGCCAACTTTAACAAGTTGGCTTTTTAGTTATTTAGGGTTATATAAAAATTTCGGTTACATTCTTTTGTTTGAATAAGCTTTGCGCACGTTTTATAATCACTTTTTTCTGTTGGCAAATTAGTCGAAAGGCTAAGACGCAAAGTTTCCGGTCTAAGGTGTAAACTACGATAGCGGGGCTGCTGCATAATTTTTATACGGTATTGCTTGCCCTCAGTGTCGTTTTTGTGTATCCATATTATATGGATAAAATTTTGTGACTCTTAAGGTGTTACTGTGTTTATGCATACGTCGTTGGCCTGTGGAAAATGGTCAACTATAGGTTGTTTAAACCATCATACTCAATTGTTCATTGGGGATGTGGTTAGTGTAACCTTTTCAGACATGCAAGGAGTGCTTGTTGATTTATCGTTTGATTATAAAATTACCTCTTTAGAACAAGGTGAGCCTCATGCTTGGCCACGCTTAGTTGCTGAGTATATAAACGTGCATGTGCCCCTGGTAAGTGCAGGTAGAATGACCAAGCAAGGGTTGGTTGTTGGCTATCGAGATAACGAAATATTTGCCCTAGAAAGTAGCGGTATTAATAAGGCAAAGGTTGATTTTCATTGCATTGCAAAGTGCGATACCCCCGCTAAGTGCACCAACCAAGCATATGATTTTGTATACCCTAGTGGGGGCGAACAATACAATGCGGGGACTCGCGTACTGCAGCCTAAAACAGGTTATATATACCAATGTAAGGCATGGCCATTTAGCCAATTTTGCAGAACCAATAATGATAAAGACCCAAGCTTTGAACCTGGTATCGGAAAAAGCTGGGCAATGGCCTGGACTAAGGTCACTTAGCGCTTTTAAAATAAAAACCATCTTCCCATGGGTGTAATGACAAGAATAAAATTGCAGTAATTTTAAAATTTGGACTTATACCTCAAGCCCACTCTCTATGAGTGGGCTTTTTTATTTTTATGATAAACTGCCTGCATTGTTATTTTTTATACGGTTTTGTTGTGTCTTTAAGTGAATTTTCTTCTCAATCATTAGCTCGTTTTCCTGTTGCTAAAAAGCAACCTCATCAATTAACTATGCACAATAAAACGCGCACCGATAACTACTACTGGATGCGCGATGATGAGCGCGAAAACCCAGAAATACTCGCCCATTTAGCGGCCGAAAATACATACTGCGATGAGCAACTAGCCGCAATAAAGCCACTTCAAAACAGTATTTTTGAAGAACTAAAAGGGCGCATCGTAAAAGATGACAACACGGTGCCGGTTAAAGATGGCAAGTACTGGTATCACTCAGAGGTACGTGGTGACGATGAGTATTCGCGTCATTACAGAAGCACAAGTATTAACACCGATAACAAGCAGTTACTACTTGATGTAAATGCTTTAGCTCAAAACCATGAATTTTACGAACTAGGTGAAGTCGCGCTAAGCCCATGCGAGCAATTAATGGCATACAGCGAAGATACCGAAGGGCGCAGAATTTACAGCGTATATTTTAAAAACCTGCAAACAGGTGAAATGCTCAGCGATGTTTTAGAAAACACCGAAGGGCAAATTGTTTGGGCTAACGACAATAAAACCGTATTTTACGTTAAAAAAGACTTACAAACGTTACTGGGTTTTCAGGTGTTTAGGCATGAACTAGGCACAGCGCAAAGCCAAGATGTCATGGTGTATGAAGAGCACGATAAAAGCTTTTTTATGGGCTTGGGTAAAAGCCGTGACGAGAGCCTTATTATTATAGATTTGGCCACCACCGAAACAAACGATACCTGGGTGCTTGATGCCAATAACCCGCAAGGAGAATTTAACGCATTACTACCGCGCGAAGAAGGGCATGAGTTTGATATAGATAAACACGGTGATACTTATTACATAGTAACCAACTGGCAAGCTAAAAACTTCAGACTGATGACGGCAACAAGCGAAACGATTGCAGATAAAACGCAGTGGCAAGAGCACACCGCGCACCGTGAGCATGTGTTGCTTGAAGGCGTAGAGATATTTGACGACTTTTTAGTATTAACTGAGCGCGAGCAAGGTCAAGCTCGCTTTGTTGTTATTAACCATGCTCAAGAGCGCATGGCGCTTGAATTTAGCGACCCATGTTACTATGCCGCTGTGGCGATGAACCCCGAGCCACAGGCACGCTCGGTACGTATTTATTATTCAAGCCTAACCACGGCTGGAACGTTGTACGATGTTGATTTAGCCACAGGCAAAAAAACATTGTTAAAACAGCAGCAAGTACTGGGCGGGTTTGATAGTGCACTTTATGCCTCTGAGCGCTTATTCGTGACAGCACGCGATGGCGTGCAAGTACCTGTTTCATTAGTTTATAGAAAAGACACCTTTACCAAAGATGGCACTAACCCGCTGTTTCAATATGGCTATGGTGCATATGGTTACACGATAGATCCGAGCTTTTCGAGTACCTCATTGAGTTTGCTAGATCGCGGTTTTGTGTATGCGATTGCACATGTTAGAGGCTCCGAAATGCTAGGACGCCATTGGTACGAGCAAGGTAAAAAAGAGCATAAACAAAATAGCTTTAGCGACTTTATTGATATTACAAAGGCTCTTGTAGAGCAAGGCTACGGTGATAAAAATAAAGTATTTGCTTCTGGCGGCAGTGCAGGTGGTTTGTTAATGGGCACTGTATTAAACCAAGCGCCAGAGCTTTACTTAGGTGTAGGGTGTCATGTGCCATTTTTAGATGTGTTAACCACCATGCTAGATGAAAGTATTCCACTTACCACTAACGAGTATGATGAATGGGGCAACCCAAACGATGAACACTTTTATGATGTAATAGCCGCGTACTCACCGTACGATAATATTAGCGCCCAAGACTACCCGCATATTTTAGTCACCACAGGCCTGCACGACTCTCAAGTACAATATTGGGAGCCTATGAAGTGGGTAGCAAAAATGCGAGAACTCAAAACCGATAACAATATACTGGTATTTAAAACCGATATGGATGCTGGGCATGGCGGCGCATCTGGGCGTTTTAAAAGCCTTGAAGAAAAAGCCCTCGAAATGGCCTTTTTTATCGCGCTTATAAATTAACTGCAAAATACGCAAAATGTATTAAGCTTTAATGAAGCACTGATATATAAAAGGTTATTTATGTTTGGAGCACATGGAGAGTTTTATATTTGCTCTCAGCCACCCACCATGTATTTAAAGCTAATGGGTAGTTTTAATAATGAAGGAATTACTTTACTAACGAATGGCGTGGTGAACGAACTAAGTATGCACCCCAAAGGCGCGGTAAAGTGTGTTGTGGTTAATTTAGAAGAATTTGGGTTAATAACTGTAGATAGCATGGACTCGTTAGAGGCGTACTTTGCCAGCGTAAAAGAGCGTGGCTACGAACGCGTAGATTACTTATATGCAAACATTATTGCTAAAAATATGTTCGAGAAGGTCTGGAGCAACAGCGATATTGAAGTTAACTTTTATAAAGACTCAGAAAGCTACCTACATCATCACCCAGACGATGAATACATTAAAACCTACTGGTAAATAGAATTACAAGCCCCTATGCTACGGGGCTTATAATGCTTTCTAAGCAGTTTTTGTACCTTCTTGATAAATTTAACGAGATATTGTTTTTAAGCTTCACTTTATAGTCGCCGCTGTCTGTTGGCATAAGCTCTTTTATGGCATGTTTTCTAACAAGCGTGGAGCGGTGAATACGTATAAAACCTTCAGGCTCTAGCTGTTGCTCAATGTTTTTCATGGTTTCACGGTGTAAAACGGGGGCGCTGTTACCATTAAAGTGCAGCTCTACATAATTACCCGCACCGTTTATCCATACAATATCGTTAATATCTATTAAACGTACCTTACCTACATCTTTAACAACAATATGTGCAGCAATGGGTTGCTCGTTTTCAGATGCGGCTTTAAACAAGCGCTCGGCTTGTGTGGCTAATGGGCATAAATGAATAAGCTTATCGAAGCATTTTTCAAGCCTTGAAGCGGTTGCATCGACGGTTAAAAAATCGACTGCGCCGACTTCAAACGCAAAATTAGCAAATTCAGCCGACCTAGCAATCACCACCACTTTCATTGTTTTAGCCAATTCAGTTAGGTGCACTATTTGAGTAGGATCATTTAAATTAGATAATTCGTAAAAAAGCACATTAAAACGAGAGGTATCTATTTGATCTAAACGCTGCTCGGGCAGTTGTGTTTGCGAATCAAAGTGACGGTGAGCTTGCACCTGCTGAGTTAAGAATGTTGCAAATTTGCTCGTGCTAACTCTAATTAGTGCATGAAAGTAAGTAATCATAAAAAAATCCATCTCTAGAGTGTGTAGTTATAAAGACCGTGTATTTAATAAAAAATGTTAAAAAAATTTAATCTAATTTATAACAATCTGGGATAAGTACCTTCATCCCATATATCCTGCTGTTTGTACCTGACTAAATGCCTATTAAATAATGCGCATAGTGTCTTAAAATTATTCCACTTAATGTTGAAATGTTTGTAACCAACCAGTTACAAAAATAACATTTCAGGGACATTATAGTATGAAAAAAATAAATAACTTAGATAGTCGTACATTTAAAAAATCTTCATTGTCTTTAGCACTTAGTGCGACAGTGCTTGCTGGCTTTTCTTTTCAAGGTATAGCCGCAGAAGAAGACGAACTAGAAAAAATAGAACGCGTGCAAGTAACGGGTTCTCGTATTCGTTCAGCCGAGGCGATGTCGTCTGCACCTATACAGGTTGTAAGTGGCGAGGCAATTGATGCATCGGGTTCTTTAAACATCCAAAACCTACTGCTAGAAAACCCAGCATTTGGCTCTCCAGCTATTAGCCGTACTAACTCTAACTTTTCAACGGCAAGCGCGGGTGTAGCTACTGTTGATTTGCGTAACTTAGGTTCAAACCGTACTTTAGTACTTGTGAATGGGCGCCGTTATGTATCGGGTGTACCTGGTAGCTCGGCAGTTGATTTAAATACCATTCCTAGCCAATTTATTGAGCGCGTGGAAATTATGACCGGTGGCGCATCATCAGTATATGGCTCTGATGCGGTTGCAGGTGTAGTTAACTTTGTACTAAAAGATGACTTTGAAGGCGTAGAGTTTGAAGGCCAATACGGCGAATCAAGCGAAGGCGATGATGAATCGCGCCAGTTTTCTTTTACCTCGGGTTTAACTACGGGTGATGGCAAAGGTCAAGCCATGTTCCACTTAGGCTACTCAGACCAAGGTGCTGTGTTTTCGCGCGATCGTGAGCGCTCTGCAGTAGACCAATTTTCAGGTATTTATTTTGAAGACGATCCGGCGGCAAATCCGGGCTCTATTTTTGAAGCCGTTAACCCGTTTTTCTCATCATTTCCGCCACAAGGGCGTTTTGATGCAGGCGATACACGCTTTACTTACGATCCAAACAACAACTTACAAGACTCGTTTAGCACCAATGGCGGTGACGGTATAGATGCCAACGGCTTTAACCGAAGCGGTGTACGTACCATTGCTATACCAACAGAGCGCTACTTATTCGCCTCAAATGGTAGTTACGAGTTAACAGATAAACACAGCTTCTTTTTTGAAGGGACGTACGCATCTAGTACCACTATTTCAGAGTTAGAGCCTTTTCCGTTTGCCTCAGATGACATTTATGCCAATGGCCGCGTGCCAATTGAGTTTGACGTAAATGGCGAAATGCTCAGAAATGCCTTTGTGCCAGATGATATTTACAATGCAGCAACAGACACCGACGGTGATGGTGCTAGAGATATCTTTTTTGCAAAACGTTTAAGTGACGTAGGTAACCGTGGTGCCCGTGCAGAGCGTGATACATTCCGCTTAGCTGTGGGCTTTCAGGGTGAGATTAACGACAGCTGGTTTTACGATACCTACTATGTGTACGGTAAAACGAAAGAGTCGCAAGTATCAGGTGGCTTAGTAAATGTACAAAGCTTTCGCCAAGGTTTAGAGGCGGTAATTGATAGCCAAGATTTAGATGCGGATGGCATTACCGATGAAGCGATTTGTATTGATGCAACAGCGCGTGGCTTTAATTGTGCGCCAGTAAACATTTACGGATTTAATTCACTATCGCAAGGTGCAATTGATTTTGTAAGTGCGCCAAGTACGCTTTCTACGTCGGTAGAGCAAGAAATTATTGGCGGTAATGTCTCAGGTGATTTATTTGAGCTGCCTGCGGGTATGGTAGGTATTGCGGCTGGTTTTGAATACCGCGAAGAGTTTTCTCGCAGTGAATTTGATGCCCTACAGCAAGCAGGCTTAAATGCCGGTAATGCAATTCCTGCAACCGAAGGTTCTTTTGATGTAACTGAATACTATGTTGAGGCTAACATTCCAGTGCTGGATGCGGTAACAATGAACGCCGCAGTCCGTTTATCTGACTACTCAACAGTAGGTAATACAGAAAGCTGGAACGTAGGTGTTGATTGGGAAGTGATGGATAGCTTACGCCTTCGTGCTACTCGTGCTCGTTCTACACGTGCGCCTAATATTGATGAGTTATTTTCACCGCCTTCGCAAACATTCCCAAGTGGTTTAAATGATCCATGTATAGGTGTTACAAACAGTGGCGGTGGCGCTGTTGGTGATGCATGTCGTGCCGATGTGGGTGTTGCAAATAATATTGCATCAAACGGGGAGTTTACCCTTAATCAATCTGATTTACAGGGCATTAGTGGTTTTAACCGTGGTAACCCAGACTTAAAAGAAGAAGTGGGCGACTCTGTGACTGTGGGTGTGGTATTTACCCCAGAGGAGTTAATCTCGGGCCTTGACGTTACCCTTGATTACTTTGATATAGAAATCACAGATGCGATTGTATCTACACCGCGCCAATTTATTTTAGATCAATGTTATGGCGGTGGTGACGATAGCTTCTGTAGCTTTATAACTCGCCGTAGCGGCCCTTCTGGTAATAATAGCGCAGGTTCACTTGAGTTTATTGACAGTGGTGTATCAAATAGTGGTGGTTTAGGAACTGAAGGTGTTGATTTAACACTAACTTACTCTGCCGATATTGGCCCAGGCGCATTTAGAACTCGCCTTGCATACACTTACTTGATTGACGGTTACACTATTCCGTTACCGGGTGCGGATAAAGATGAATTTGCTGGTGAAATTGGCGCATCTGAACACAAAGCTAACTGGAACTTAGGCTATAAGCTTGATGACTTTGATTTTAACTGGAGCATGACCTACATAGGGGCTGCTGACTTTGATGATCAATTCTTAAGTGGCTTTGGTATACCTGCTGGCGGCGTGGGTATTGGCTCAGTAACCTACCATGATGTACAAGCAAGCTATCATATAAGTGACGCGGTAGAGCTATACGCCGGCGCTAACAACCTATTTGATAAAGAGCCTCCACGTATACTTTCAGGTGTTAGTGGCTCAAGCACAGGTACTGAAACCGACGCAGGTACGTATGACCCAATCGGACAAACCTTCTATATTGGTTTTAGAAGTAAATTTTAAGCAGTTAATACTGCACAATTGTAGTTTTTCCAGCCTCATTTAATTAAGGAGCTGGTATTAACAAAAGCCCCAGCCGTTGCTGGGGCTTTTTAATGCAAGCGCGAAAAGGGTGGGCTGGTTTGCTTTAAAATTATTTATGCTCCGCTTAAACCAAAAACAACGCCACTGGTAACAGTGGCGTTGTTTAGTCAATAGGGGGCGCTAATATAGTATCCGAATCGCAAAGAAATTTACGATTCTCCCTATTTGTAGCCCTCCCCTTTTGAGGGCTTATTTTTTAGCTTAGTCTAAGTACGCTTTTAACATCCATACTAGTTTTTCTTGCTCTGAAATATAATCACCCATTAATGACGCTGTACCTTCATCATCTGCATCACCTGCTTGAGTAAGTACTTCACGTTGCATTTTAATTAGTGTGCTGTAGCCAGCTAATAGGTTTTCTACGGCTGCCGTACCATCGCTAATGTTTTTAGCTTCTTTAATTTCACTTACTTCTAAGTAATCAGAAAACGCATGTAGTGGCGCGCCATCTAACGTTAAAATACGTTCAGCAATTTCATCTACTTTTTCAAGCAGAAGATTGTAAATCTCTTCAAATTTAATGTGTAATTCAAAAAAGTTACGGCCTTTAATATTCCAATGAAAACCGCGCGCATTCATGTATTGAATTTGGTAGCTGCTCAATAATGTATTGAGTGACTTAACAATGTCTTCGCTTTTTGCGCTGTTTAAACCAATTGCATTTACCTGTGACATACCTTGCTCCTTGATGAACCGTTTATTTATGAACTGATGATCATTATTGCTCAGTGCTATTAATTAGTAAAATTGTTTAAAACAGTCAATGCAATAGGTTTTAACTATTAATAACGTGCAGCGCAATAAATCACTCATACAATATAGATGGGTTGAATTTATTAAAATTCTACCCCTTAACAATAAAATAAAGACAAAACATGGATAAATTATGATCTAAAACAAGTTTTCTACAAGGTTGAATATTGGCTATTTGATGTATTGATCTAAATCAGTAAATGCTTATGGCTGTAGCGCATAATTCACTCAAGCAAAATAAATATCTTAAATTTATTGGAGAGCGATTATGGATGCAAAAACAGTAAAACAAAATAAAGCAGAGTTAATAGTGGTAGGTATAGCCGTTATAGCATTTGTATTGGGGCTGGTGGCGCATTTAGCAGGCGCAAGTTTTGCTAATGCCGACACGTTTGGCTACATTGCCGCACCCATGCCACTTATTTTGGGGGTGATATTTTTAATCAGTTATAAAATAGCAGAGGCGGGGGAAGACTAGGCTGCTTCGTTAAGGCACTTAATAATGTATTCAAGCACTTGGCGAGAATAAATCATGCTGGTATGGCTTAAATGAAACACTTTATGCTCAGCCATGCCTTTAAGCTTGGTTTCGTCTAGTAAAACGGTGCCATCGGACTGACTGCCTTTGACAATTAACGGCATTAACCCAATGGGCAAATCGCCAGCAATACTGTAAAGCTTGGCCTTAAACGGCCAGTTACCATTTTTAGTGAGTAAAAACTCGACGCTGTTTTTTAAAAAGGTTTCAAACCCTTTTTGCTTCATCTTTTGCGCTATGTGGCTGCCTTGATGGGGTGTGCCAAGCGTAATCACTTTAGTGACATGGTGACTCGCTGGCGTGCCTGCCTCTAAGTAGGCGCGGGCAATTAATCCGCCCATAGAGTGACATACTAATGCAGAGGGCTCATCACCAATAAACTCATCAATTTGTTTAAATATGGTGCTTAAGTTAGGGTCGAGCGTATTGTAAGTGAGATTAAGTACTTTAACTCCAGACTGTTCAAGACGAGAGCAGAGTGGGCGCATAACAAAGCCCGACATATAAAGGCCGTGTAATACAATAACGTGGTTTATTTTCATACGCCCTTACCTACAATTTACATTAACTGTTGCGGTTTTATTTCGATATTAGCCGTATCAGAACTGACCCACACTTCACCATCTTGAACGGTAATGGTAAGTTTTATATTGCGGTCGGCTAAATCTGCAAGTGCCTGAGTAGCGGCGTAATCAAGGCTAAAAATACTTAAGTTTTTAAAATCGTACAACTTAGGTTGATGTTTTTGCCACCAAATAGCTTGGTTGTTTTCGCCATAGGTATAAAGCACCACTTTTTTAGCTTTATTGCAGGCTTTTTTAAGACGCTTTTCATCTGGCAGGCCCAGCTCAACCCACAGCTCTATCTCTTCACTGTAGTTTACATGCCAAAGCTCAGGTTCATCGTCGGCACTTAAGCCTTTGGTAAATTCTAAGCCATCACAACTATTTAGCGCATAGGCTAATAAGCGAATCATCAAGCGTTGCTCGGTTTCAGAGGGATGCTGTGCCAACGTTAAATTAAAATCTTGGTACACGTGGCGGTCCATATCGCTTAACGATAATTGCGCTTTAATAATGGTAGATTTAAGAGCCATAATATCTAATCTAAAAAAATTTGCGCCAGTATAGCGCATTAATACCCAAACCACCTCAAGATACAGCGTTCAGCGTTTAATTAAAGCCCCAAAGGGATTACTCTGTAAATAGGGTTTTTAAGTGGTAACAGCGCAGATAATCAGCGTTTATGAAACGCCCAAGGGTTGGTTTAAAAGCGATTGATACTGCGTTATTAATTTTAGCAATAGAACCACTATTATTTGCAATCAACGCCTTGCCTAAATCGCTTTTAACTCCAACTGAAACTCAGATCTTAAGGTGGTTTGGGTATAGAGACTTGCCAGTTAAAATAGCTAAAATTATATTAATAATTAGTGTGTAACTTGAAGTAGATTTTTAAATATAGTTATTGTTGAATAGTTTAGATATTAAAATTGTTAGGCGGGGACAATTTTTCTAGATCAGCAATTTTAAGAAAATTTGAATTAATCGTTTTAAAAACTCTCGCTTGAAAAATTCATAATATTAGCGCCATACTGAGATATAGTTTTGCTTTTCAGACTTTTTAGTAAAAGCCTAACTTCAATTAAGTCATTACCAATATCAGAAATTTCATCTTCATCCTTTGATGTTTGACATATTAGAGATATTTTTGATTCCATCTCACAACGGATTCAAGAATGATTTTTAATTCAGATTCAACTAAATCTAATTGAAAGTTGTTCATACTACTTTAACTCCTTTTTTAAACGCTCTCGTTGCTTTAAGTGCTATCTCTTTTAGTGAGCTTTTATATTTATCAATGGGCATGTCTTGAATGAGACTTATACAGTAATGATGAAGCTTATCTTTAATGAGCTCTAGCCTGCTGTAATAATAGAAATCTTAATAAATTTGTTTTTATAGGTACAAAACATTATATTAGCGATTAATTTTTTGATGAGTAAAGTTACAAGGATGATTAAATGGAGTTAAACAAGAAAAAAATTATTGAGCTTTTTATCAACAATGTAAAAGGTAAAAAGCCAGAAGTTCAAGGTCGACGTCATCATGGAAGTCATGGTCATTGGTTAGAAAGACAGATGGGTATTAAGGCTAATTCTAGTAATTTAGCTGATATTTTTGGTTATGAAATGAAGACTCATACCGCATCTAAAACATCTTTTGGTGATTGGTCTCCAGACAAATCACTTTGGGGTCGCTATCGTTCTGAGCCAACAATAAAAAAATTAAATAGAGATAAAGAGTTTTTAGTTGCTTTCGGTCAAGCTAACCCAAATAAAGAAGATCGATACTCGTGGTCTGGAATGCCTGTTCCTAAAGTAAAACAGTTTAATCGATTTGGGCAAAAGTTAATCATCACACCAGGACAAGATATACAAGCAATTTACAATTACTCTGCTGATATGCGTACAAATAAGTCTGATATAATTCCTAAGGAATTACAAAAGCAAAATTTACTCGTGGCTCAATGGACGAAAGCAAAAATAAAGCCTAAGTTAGAGCGAAAATTCAACCAAAAAGGTTGGTTCAAGTGTACTCTTAATGGTTGTGGTGTTTTTGACGCAATTGTTTTTGGTGAACCGATGAACTACGAAAATTGGCTTAATTTAGTGCGAGAAGGGCATGTTTTCTTTGATTCTGGAATGTATCAAGGAAACCGTAGACCCTATTCACACTGGAGAGCTAGCAATAACTTATGGGATAAACTAGTAGTTTCCCGCTACAGTTAATAATTTCGTATTTAAAGAAACTCTATTATTTATTAATATTTAGTAGAGTTTTTACTACTTCATTTGCTAATGCATCAACAACCTTCATACAAACAGAATTACCAAACTGCTTATATATTTGACCTTGAGAAACTGCATCTACAATATATTCTTCAGGAAAGCCCTGTAATCGAGCACACTCTCTGGGCGTTAGCTTTCTAGGGCGCTTACCAAGTTCTGATTGATCAATTAAAATCTCAGAGCCGTCTTTGTAGTAACGAGCACTGATTGTATTTGCATATTCACTTTCAGCATTAAACAGCGAGTAACCAAAGCCATTCCCTTTAGTTTTATGCTCTTCTTTTCTGCGCTGGTGGCCTGCCCATAATTTCTCCGATATTGTAAACTTATCATCACTAGGGGCTATAGCGCTTAAGTCTTCTAAAATATCACCTACTCTTGTTGGTGTTTTAGGCGGGGTCGGCCAGTTAAATAGCTCACTAAAGTCACAGTCTTTAAAGTAATTCTTATCAAACCCTACAATGAAAACGCGCTCTCTGTTTTGAGGAGCGCCAAAGTCACCCGCCCTAAGTACTTTATAATCAACCCAATAATTTAATTTCTCTGATAGCGCATGCCTTGTCTCTTCACTTAAAGGCACATCATCAGGTATTTCTAAATCAAAGTTAC
The DNA here is from genome assembly GCF_005886415.1 of Pseudoalteromonas sp. S327. NCBI lineage: Bacteria > Pseudomonadati > Pseudomonadota > Gammaproteobacteria > Alteromonadales > Pseudoalteromonadaceae > Pseudoalteromonas > Pseudoalteromonas sp. S327. Next base: position 63,214 of record NZ_PNDP01000037.1, read on the forward strand.
CCCTTAAAATATCTAAGATAGTATTTAAGGTACGGCCTTTATCATGCCCCTGAAGTTGCTTTACGTTTTCAAGAACGAAAGCTTTAGGCTTTTTCTCAGTGAGTATCCTTTGAATTTCAAAAAACATGGTTCCACGGGTATCACTAAAACCTTGTTTGAGGCCAGCTTGAGAGAATGCTTGACACGGGAAGCCTCCTAAAAGGATGTCATGATCAGGAATGTCTGAAGCAGCGATTTGAGTAATGTCACCATTTGGCATTTCACCAAAATTAGTTAGGTATGTTTTTTGCGCAAACTTATCCCACTCAGAGGTAAATACACAGTGCCCACCAAGTTTTTGAAAAGGCAATCTGATCCCACCAATTCCTGCAAATAAATCTATAAATGTAAATTCAGACTCTGATAAAGGTTTTTGTTTAAAAGGAGCACTCTCTAAATGAGATTTTAACTCTGATTCTAGATTGAATATATCAGTTAGCTTTTTTGCTGTAGGTTTATGCTCGCCAGTTTCCCACCCCCTAACTGTTCTCTCACCAGTAGAAGCCATACCAAGTAAGTTCGCAAATTCTGTACGTCCTAAGCCTAAGTTTTCTCGTATACTTTTGATTTGACTTGCTATATCTTTATTCATTGAAACAGTACTCATTATGCTATTTAACTTATCCGGTTTTAATCCTGGTAGGATAGCACTGTATAAATGATCAGACAATATGTGAGAGGGAATTTTGCTACAAAATCTCAATACCTTAATTGATAAATGTCAAAATCAATTCACCAAATTGAATTATTCTAGTGATGTTCAAATCGATGAAGAGCTAAAAGCACGACTAATAAAAGCTCTCGGCAATGTTGATTCGTCTGGAACACACGTCATAAACCCATTCTCAATCACGTTTATTGGAAAGGCAGGCCTACGTGCAGATGTACCATCTTCTGGGTTGTGGTATGCCCTTTGCTTTAGTGACTTATATGGTGCTATTTTTGAGTATAAAAGTGTTATAGATGAGATCAAAAAAGGTTTAAGAGCAGAAGGCTATAACGCAAAAGATATTGATACCTACTTGAAACAATTTCCAAGTGAGCTTTGGGGGAATCAAGGTTCAGAAATAGAGAAAGACTTTATCGAAATTTTGGATACCCTCATCACTAATACAGATGAGAAAGACTTTTTTATAAAGTTTATGTCAGATCGTGATTGGTGGATAAAAACTGGTCGTAAGTCTGAGGCTGCCAAAGGTAAAACTTTAGATCGTAGTGATGTTTATGAATCAAGTATCGCATTAGCTTGTAATTTAGTTGTAGCTAACTCGTCAAAGCTTAAAGTCCTTATAAATGCCTTTAATCAAGATATAGATTTAAAGACATACTTCTCGAAAATGAATGTAGAAGAGTTTGAGATCAAAGATAATACCATTACAGAGTTACAAACAACTTATACAACTAATAACTTAAAAGCCATAAATAAAATTTACTATGGTGCGCCAGGGACAGGGAAGAGTCATCGTATAAACAAAATAACTGAGTACCATTGTCGCTACACAACGGTTTTTCACCCTGACACACAGTACAGTGATTTCGTAGGCGCTTTAAAGCCAGTTATGATAGATTCGAATGGTGAAAAAAAGATTTCTTATGAGTTTAGACCTGGGCCATTCACTAAGGCATTAATAGAAGCCTTAAATGATACGAGTAAACATGTTTATCTTGTAATTGAAGAGCTTAATAGAGCGCCTGCCGCAGCTGTTTTTGGTGAGATTTTCCAGCTGCTAGATCGAAATATGCAAGGTGAAAGCCAATATAAGATAGAAGCTTCTGATCCCGATATGTTGCTTCACATTAAAGAAAATCTAAATGAACCAGATAAGTTTAATGAGCTTTACTTGCCTTCTAACTTATCAATTCTTGCTACTATGAATAGTAGTGACCAATCGGTCATGCCGATGGATACCGCCTTTAAAAGGCGTTGGTTATTTGAATATTTACCTATAGATTTTACTCAGGCCGGTGTTGGTAATTTCAAACTAACGTTTGCTGATGATTCAAAGCCTGAAGTACCTTGGAAAGTATTTGCTGAAGTTGTTAATGATACCTTGTCTTCCTTGCAAGTCCCTGAAGATCGCCTTTTAGGCCACCGCTTTGTATCCGATGAAGAGCTCACTACTATTGTAGAAGCTAATAATACACTAAAAGGTAAAATATTAGTTTACCTCTGGGATGATGTACTTCGTCATGGAAAGCGTGATGTGATTTTTAATACATCAGTAGCAGGTACTTTCGGTCAGTTGTCACATCAATTTGGAGAAGGTAATCCTATCTTTTCTGAAAACTTTGAGGCTAAGTTATCTGAGGCATTAAGCGAAGCGCAAAAAGTTCAAGAAGTTGTCGCAGATGAACAACCAGAATAGATTTAATTAAAAATGCGTAAATTATATCTATTTGAAGATAGGCAAAGCATTGTTAAAGCTATGCCCAAGAAGCTAGTTCAAAATTTGAATAAGCAGGGGCTACTTTACGGTAATGGACAAAAAGTTATGTTTTGCGGCTTAATTAACTTTGACGATCAAATTGCTGTATTTCTTCCCCGAAATAGTGACTATGTAGAAATCGATGAGTCAAGCACGAAGAAAGTATGTGCAACTTTATTGAAAGCACTTAAACGTTATTTAGATGATAAAGATAATGCCATAAGTGCTGATGAATTAGTTGATGAAGGTATTCATGGGCAAGAGTACCTAGGCTTAATATTTGCTTTATTTGAAGACTACTTCAACAACGGTCTTTTCACACGTAGAGTATCTGAAAGGAAAGTAAACTCAGGGAAAGTAGATTGGAACCGTACGATTAAGCAATCTATACCGTATACGTCTGGTGATAGTCCTGTTTACTTAGAATTAGCAGGTTCTATCAAGCGAGTATATTCCAACTGTGAAACCGCGAAAATTCATGCGGAAGTTTTACGTAATTTAGATCAAAAAGTCGGCTGGTTAATTAACGATGATGATGGAGCTATAACTAAGCAGCTTATCGATGTCCCTACCTCATTAATGGGTAATGATGCGAAGATTTATCACCTAAACAATGAGTTAACACGCGCTTACTCTGACCGTGATATCTATCTGATTAAACAATTAATTAGCTACCTAAAATTAGAAAGTATGTCACAAAAAAGTGATTTTTCTATTGGCGTGAAAAGGTTTGAGGGTATGTGGGAGCATATGCTATCAAAAACGCTTAAAAATATTTTTCCTATTAATAAAAAGCTAGCTAAGCCAGTATATAAAATAAATGGTGAATTGAAGTTAGCGAGTAGGAAAGGGCAAAGAACCGATATAGTTCTTAGAGATCCCTATACAGAGGACTTTACAGTTATTGATGCTAAATATTACGCTGCGAAAAGTTTAGAAACAGCGCCAGGTTGGCCAGATTTAGTCAAGCAGTTCTTTTACGCAAAAGCAGTGAAATCAATATACCCTGATAACAATGTCTCTAATATGTTTATATTCCCTGGTAATAATGGGCCAATTGAGTCTGCGTACATGGCTGAGCCAAACATGAAAAATATTTTGGAAGAAGATCTGCTAGATGATTACCCTGTTATTATATGCAGTTTTATAGAGCCTTTAGAGGTAATAAAAAGCTTCGTTTTTAAACAGTTAATTAAGTTATAAGGAAGTAGCATAAGTGCAATTATCCCCGTTTGAAGCAATTAATTTAGGTTTGGTGAAAAGCTTTTCAGATGGTTCATTACTAGACACAACCTATCTAGGTAAATCAAGTATTGATTTACATGTAAGAACAATCATTTCAAAGAATGATGATGGTAATGTGGCAACTTCGGATTCTCATAAACTGAAGCCGCAAGAGATGGTATCTTTAGTATCTTCCGAAATAATAGATGTGAGGCCAGGCTATGTCGCCTACGTCTTTTTAAAAAATAGACTGTCGCAAAAAGGAATGTTGGCATTAAACACAGGAATTGTAGATAGTGGTTTTAAAGGGCCTCTGTCCACACTAGTTACTAACTTTTCTACAAAAGAATTTGATATAGATAGTGAGCAGGAATTTTTTCGAGTTGTTTTTCATAAACTTGAGAACTTTGATGAAAAAAATATAAAAGCAGTCAAGCCTAGAGTTTATGATTACTATACATATTTAAAGTATAAAATAGAGGATATTTCTCGATTACCAAAGTATTTTTTAAACAGGGATTTGTTAAAAACCCAAATTGCAGAAGAGGTAGCAAGTAAAGCTGCTGAGATAAAGTTAGGTAAAGCAGCTATATGGCTTTCTGTTTCGTTGGCTTTAATTACTATTATAGCGCCAATAACTATTTCGAAGTATGAACTCCTTGTAACTGAAAAGCAAAAAGCATTAGAGCTTAAAATTGAGGTGTTAACCAAAAGAATAGAGTACTTAGAAAGAGTCGGGACTAAAGATTAACTCTTTTATATAGGCAAGGTTTTCTTGGCCTTTTTTTTGTTTGATAGAAAATGTTGCTATCTGTGATAGCTCAATTTGTGCATTAAAGGCAACTGAAATACCAACACTTTTAGCTAGCGCCACATCATTTTTTCCATCTCCAACAAATGCACATTCAGACGGAGGAACACCATATTCTTTTGCAATCTGTTGCATGAAGCTTGCTTTACCTTCGTTGTCTGTAGGTAAAAGGTTATAAAAATCTAGGTTACCGAAGTCATCGAAAAAGTACTCACATGCACTAAAAGCATGGTCTATCTTTAGCTCTCGCTGTACCTTATCGGCTAAAGCCTTTATTCCACCACTAATTAATACGACCTTGGCATTAGTCGCTTTTATTAATGTTATTAGCTCATGAGCACCATTATGTAATTTTGCTGACTTTACAATTTCATCTACATGCCATTTCTTTATGCCATGTTCTTGTTGAATACGAATTGTATCTTTCATCCAGTCTAAGTAGCCGTTATATTCACCAGCGTTCCACCGATCTTTTGATAACTCTTCCTCTAAGTAACATTCCTCACTAATTAATTTAGCTAAAACGGTCCAAGCACTAGGAGCAACCTTTCCATTATCTAAAGCGAAATCTTTTTGGAGTAATGTGCCCTCCATATCGAAGAACCATATTTTAGGAATGAAGTTTATTTTTGAATTGCTCATTTATATCTCTAGCTACTAAATCAAGTTCATTTTAGCATACTGATGAAATAGTCCTTAAGCTTTCTTTGTGGCTATTAAGTACTTTGTGGTTAGCAAACTATAGAGCACTCAAAGTAACTTTCAAAGGAAGTTATTAACACTAAATTCATTACTTAACCTACACAACTTAGCCAAGTAGTCTAAATCTAGGGGGGTATCTTATTGACCATTAAAAAAGAAATGAACCATGCAACATTCTTTTTTTATCAAATATGATTCTTATTATGGCTTAACCATAAACTTATGCAATAGAGCCAGTAAATGCTGTAAACTTATAAGTATTAGTTGAGGTGATAAATCGAAATTACTCACCCAGTACCCCACACAGTACCCCATGGTGTTATGGGTTGAAATAAAAGGTTTACATATCAAATGAGTAGAGCAGGAATACAGTGGTTCCCTGGGCACATGAATAAAGCCCGAAATGAAATTAAAGAAATAATGCCACAAATGGATGTGATCATTGAAGTGCTAGATGCGCGCATTCCTTACAGTAGCGAAAACCCGATGGTGGCTACTTTGCGTGAAGGTAAGCCGGTCATCAAAATATTGAATAAAGCCGATTTAGCTGACCCTAAAATGACCCAAGCGTGGAAGGATTACTTTGAGCAAGAAAACGGCGTAAAAGCGATTGCATTTGGTAACGATAAAGCCGCAGAGGTGCATCGTATTAATGAGCTGTGTAAAAAGTTAGTACCACATAAAGTGGGCGCCGATAAGCAAATTAAAGCCATGATCATGGGTATTCCAAATGTGGGCAAATCAACGTTAATTAACGTATTAGCTGGGCGCATAGTTGCAAAAACGGGTAACGAGCCTGCGGTAACAAAAGCGCAGCAACGTATTAAGCTTGAAGACGGCATTATGCTTTACGACACACCAGGTATGCTGTGGCCTAAAGTAGAAAACGAGAACTCGGGTTATCGTTTAGGTGCCACCGGTGCAATACGTGATACAGCGCTTGAATACGAAGATGTGGCAAGTTATACCGCAGAGTATTTATTAAAAGCCTACCCAGAGCTTTTAAAAGCACGCTATAAAATAGATGAACTGCCAGAAAGTGACTGGGAGTTTGTAGAAATGGCCGGTAAAAAGCGTGGTTGTATTCGTGGCGGTAACAAAATAGACACCTATAAAATGTCTGAAATACTGATTAACGAATTACGTGATGGGATTATCGGCCGTATTACCATGGAAACCCCAGCCATGCGTGAAGAAGAAGAAATTATGGTAGCTGGCTTACGCGCCGCTGCAGAGGCCAAAAAAGCCGCTAAAGAAGAAGAGAAAAAACAGCGCCGTGCACGTGCACGTAAAAACCGCCGTTAATATGTGAATTTATGTGAGTATGTTACTTACTAAATTACAGACATAAAAAAGCCCGTAAGGGCTTTTTTAGTTTCATATCTACCGTCACCGATATGAGCAATGTAGCAAGTAAAATAGTAGGGCGGTTACTTATCATCAACATCAAGGGGCGTTGCGGTTCATAACAAGTAACCATAGCTGTTTACGTGCGCCACACGTTGTTTCAGGGTCGAGAAACAAATTAGTTCATTCCGTCACAAGTGGGTATGCATTCCCGCCTTGTTGATATTGATTATCAGTTAGATCTAATAAACTGTCAACACCTAAATGCAAATAATTCTTATTTTATTAAGTGCGTTTTTTATTCGCTTTTCAATGGTAATTACTTGTGTTGTTTTTTAGTCATTTAAGAATTTCATACATAATTCGAAAGCATCGAATACAGGAAAACCGAATCGAGTTGATTTCTTAAAAGGAGTTTTTTGCTCAATAAAGAGGCAATTAAATAGCTGTACTGAGGCGAAATATTTATATTTTTAAGTGTTTTTAATCAAAACTAACGCGCTAACGGCAGATTAAAGTGGCGTTAGTATTGCGCACTATGAAGGTGGTTACAAAATAATTAAGTAACTGAGTGCTCTTCAGATTACAAGAATAAAACATAATCTTTTTAATGGGTTACATAATAATCAGTGCTATTTAACCAGTGCTTGATGTAAATCTAGAAAAATTTTATTGAATTGATTGCATTTTAAGCGACTTGTATGGTGATGTTCGCTTTAAGTAATGCTATACTCCCGCCGAATAATTTATCGACTTTATTAAGAGTAAAATAATGGCAGATTTATCGAAGTACAGAAACATTGGTATTTTCGCGCACGTTGATGCGGGTAAAACCACTACTACTGAGCGTATCCTGAAGCTTACAGGTACTATCCATAAAACAGGTGAGGTTCATGATGGTGAATCTACTACTGACTTCATGGATCAAGAAGCTGAGCGCGGTATTACTATCCAGTCTGCGGCAGTAAGCTGTTTCTGGAAAGATCACCGTTTCAACGTTATCGATACTCCTGGACACGTTGACTTCACAGTTGAAGTTTACCGTTCACTTAAAGTATTAGACGGCGGTGTTGGTGTATTCTGTGGTTCTGGTGGTGTTGAGCCACAATCAGAAACTAACTGGCGTTACGCTAACGAATCAGAAGTTGCACGTATTATCTTCGTAAACAAATTAGACCGTATGGGTGCTGATTTTTACCGTGTAACTGAACAAGTACGTAAAGTACTTGGTGCTGTACCACTAGTTATGACTTTACCAATCGGTATTGAAGATGACTTCGTTGGTGTTGTAGACGTTCTTACTAAAAAAGCATACGTTTGGGATGACACTGGTCTTCCTGAAAACTACGAAATCACAGACGTTCCTGCAGACATGGTTGACAAAGTTGACGAATACCATGAAATGCTTATCGAAACTGCTGTAGAGCAAGACGATGACCTAATGGAAGCGTACATGGAAGGTGAAGTACCTTCTTTAGAAGATATCAAGCGTTGTATCCGTAAAGGTACTCGTGACCTTGCTTTCTTCCCTACATTCTGTGGTTCTGCATTCAAAAACAAAGGTGTTCAACTAGTACTTGACGCTGTTGTTGATTACTTACCATCTCCTACAGAAGTTGACCCTCAACCTCTTATGGATGAAGAAGGTAACGAAACTGGCGAGCATGCAATCGTATCTGCTGATGAGTCTTTCAAAGCATTAGCATTTAAGATCATGGATGACCGTTTTGGTGCATTAACATTCGTACGTATTTACTCAGGTAAACTTAACAAGGGTGACACTATCCTTAACTCGTTTACTGGTAAAACAGAGCGTGTTGGCCGTATGGTTGAGATGCAAGCTGACGAACGTAAAGAGTTAACTAGCGCACAAGCTGGTGACATCATTGCAATCGTAGGTATGAAAAACGTTCAAACTGGTCACACTCTATGTGATCCGAAAGACAAAGTAACTCTAGAGCCAATGGTATTCCCAACTCCAGTAATCTCGATTGCTGTACAGCCTAAAGATAAAGGCGGTAATGAGAAAATGGGTATTGCTATCGGTAAAATGGTTGCAGAAGATCCGTCTTTCCAAGTTGAGACTGATGAAGATTCAGGCGAAACTATCCTTAAAGGTATGGGTGAGCTTCACTTAGATATCAAAGTAGATATCCTTAAGCGTACTTACGGCGTAGACCTTATTGTTGGTCAACCACAGGTTGCTTACCGTGAAACTATCACTCGTGAAATCGAAGATAGCTACACGCATAAGAAACAATCTGGTGGTTCTGGTCAGTTCGGTAAAATTGATTACCGCATCAAGCCAGGCGAAGCGAATTCAGGCTTCACGTTCACTTCATCAGTTGTTGGTGGTAACGTACCGAAAGAATTCTGGCCTGCAGTTGAGAAAGGCTTCAAGTCAATGATGAACGAAGGTGTTCTAGCTGGCTTCCCAGTACTTGACGTTGAAGTAGAGCTTTTCGACGGTGGCTTCCACGCCGTGGATTCATCTGCAATCGCATTCGAAATCGCTGCTAAAGGCGCTTTCCGTCAATCGATCCCTAAAGCGGGCGCACAACTTCTTGAGCCAATCATGAAAGTTGACGTGTTCACGCCAGAAGATCACGTTGGTGACGTAATCGGTGACCTTAACCGTCGTCGTGGTATGCTAAGCGACCAAGAAGCTGGTTTAACTGGCGTTCGCATTAAAGCAGACGTTCCGTTATCAGAAATGTTTGGTTACATCGGTTCACTACGTACAATGACATCAGGTCGTGGTCAGTTCTCTATGGAGTTCTCACACTACGCAGCATGTCCACAAAACGTAGCTGACACTGTAATCGCTGCAGAAAAAGAGAAAAAAGCAGCTAAGTAATTAGCTCTGTAACTCTTTAAAAAAACCCGCACATGTTGCGGGTTTTTTATTGCCTACGATTTAATTACTCTTTGAGTTAGCGTCTCTCAAAAACAGTAATACCAACATTGGCAGCCTAAATAAAAGGCTGCTTAAAGTGGTGAGCTATACATGCTTTAATTAAAGCTTAAGTGATGACCGTAGGAGCAATGGCTGCTTAGCTTCGCACAGAGTGCGTAAGAGCGCTCACTTAATACAGTAATCTATACTTGGGTTAGTGAGGCGCAGTTATGAAAGGGAAGTTGTATAGCGGCTTATTTTAGGTATAAAAAAAGGAGCAATCATGCTCCTTTTTGTATTTAGTGCGTGCCCATTGCGCTAATTAAACTTCTTAATTGCTTTAGCTCTTAGCGCTTTCATCTTTGGCAAGCGAGGCTTATTAAAGCTTTGTATGGGCATAACCACTAAATGCTCTTGTGGCAGGGCTGGCACCGTTTTAGGGTATTGCCCAGGCTCTGGTACCGAAATCTCTTTTAAATGCACTTTAAGGTTGTTTAGCATAGGGTCGTTATCAACTTCGCTAGGGCAAATAAATATTCCCATTTTACGCAGTTGCACACCTAACTTAATGCTACTGGTGTAGCGTATTATTGGCGCTCCAAGTAATAGACCGAGTAATATAGGCGATAACCACCAAAAGAACACTGGCGTAAAGTAATAGGCTGTAGCGCCCCATACTATGGCAACCAAGGTAGAAAATAGTGTGTAATTAAACGCCTCTTTCCACGGTACCATGCGGCCTTCGCGCGGTTGTGCATCCCACTTAACTTTTTTACCCAAAAATACACACACTACAAAGTAAGCATGAAACACCATCATAAGTGGTGCCACAATAATGGCAAATACAGTCTCTATTATTGAGCCTAGTATTAATTTAAACGAGCCGCCAAAGCGCTTATTTCTGTGCACTAGCGTGACAATTACACCCATTAATTTAGGCACCAATAATATAATAATGGTTAAATAAAGTAGTGAATCAATTAGGTCTGTTTTAGCTATTTGCCACGTTGGGAATAACTGATAAACCCGATTAAAGTACACATCGCTATTTAATGCACGTGTTACCGCATCTATGGTGCTTAGTGCCAGCATAGATAACCAAATAAGCGATGAAATATAAGCGGTTGCGCCTAATAAAAAGTGAAACTTACTCATTAACTTTAATTTAGACGAGCCTAATAAACCAAGATGCTGAATGTTACCTTGAACCCAACGTCTGTCGCGTATGGCATAATCTAAAATGTTACTTGGTACTTCTTCGTAGCTACCTTCAATATCGCTAAGTAATAAAACATCCCAGCCTGCACTGTGCAGTAGTGAAGCTTCTACAAAGTCATGACTTAAAATTTCGCCACCAAAGGGGGCATTGCCTTCAAGCGTAGGTAAACCACAATAGTTAATAAATGCTTCAACACGAATAATGGCATTGTGGCCCCAATAATTAGCTTTGTCGGTTTGCCAAAAAGCAGACCCCGTTGCCAGCATTGGGCTGTAAAGCACTGAGGCAAATTGTAAAAAACGACCAAAGTAGGTGTCTTGACGAACTGGAATAGGGATAGTTTGAATTAAGCCAGCTTGCGGGTTGTTGATCATGCTTGTGGTCAGCTCTAGCATACATTTACCCGTCATTACGCTGTCGGCATCAAGTACAATCATGTGATCGTATTGGCTGCCCCAGCGCTCGCAAAAGTCGGTTAAGTTACCTACTTTACGGTGTTTATTATCTTCGCGGCGACGATAGAAAACCTGTTTTGCAGTATCGCCTAAACGCTCACATAAAGCATGCCATGCGCTTAGCTCGTTTTGTGCTATTTCAGGGTCTTGCGTGTCGCTAAGTAAATAAAAGTCAAAATTGGCAAGTTGCCCTGTCTCTTTTAGCGATTGTAAGCTCACTTCAAAGCCGGCAATAACACGGTGCGTGTCTTCGTTATAAATAGGCATAACTACCGCGGTTTTTTGCTGTGCAAGCGCGGCATTGTCAAACTCAATAGGCTTAATGCGTCTTAGGGTGAGCGGGTCAATACGAAATAATTGCAGTACAAATCCTATCGTGCCGCTACAAAATGCCGTAACAATCCATGCAAAGGTTATTGAAAATAAAACCAATAGCGCATATTCAAGCAAGGTCATTCCGTTTGAGCTTAAAATTTCAAACATAATGGAGATGCCGTACCCTGAAACAGTGAGTGCTGCAATAGCAAATAACCATACGCGCAGTGTTTTGAATGGCATTGGTGTGCCCTTTCCTTTATTACTTGATGTCATTTGGGTACCAAACATAGCTCCATACCTCACTAATTTCTTTATCACGAAGTTTTAACGATAAACGCATATCTACGGGTTGATCGTCCTGTGGTGCAATTTTAAACGCTACTCGCCAACCAAGAGATTTAGGAAGTTTTTGCACTGTTACATCCCTTACTTCACCTGTTGTTAGCTGAATGTCGGCTTCAAGTGTTAGCTTTTCAGACAGGTTGTTTAAATCGGGGCCTGCAAAGTCAACGGTAAACTGGCGATGGCTTTGCGGTGGTGGATTATCTTCACCTGGCAGCGCTGCGCTACCTATACGTGTGCGTGTTACACGCGCCTTTTGGTGTTGAGTTAAATGGGCGTTAAAGGTGCTCATTTTGTAGCTTAGCTTTAATGAATCACCAGCTTTCATTGGCTTTTCAGGCACCCAGTAACTCACTATATTGTCGTTCGTTTCTGTATCTGTTGGTATTTCTACTAGCTCAACTCGGCCATTTCCCCATTCACCTTTTGGCTCTATCCACAGGCTTGGACGGTCGTGGTAGTGCGCTTCAGTATCTAGGTAATTGTTAAAGTCACGGTCACGCTGTGCTAAACCAAACCCCTTAGGGTTGGTGTATGAAAACGACGTAACGCTTAACTGTGTTGGGTTGTTAAGCGGGCGCCATACCCATTTGTTATCAGCTGATTGCGTTAACAAGCCGTCTGAGTCATGCACTTCTGGGCGGTAGTCATCAAAAAACTTAGTGCTGTTTTCACCATGGTAAAACATACTTGTTAAAGGGGCTACGCCTAGCTTTTTAATATCTTTACGGGCAAAAATTTGCATATCAACATCAACTAACATGCTGGTTGTTGGGTCAATATCAAATTTGTAAGCGCCTGATACCGAAGGGCTATCAAGCAATGCAAAAATAGTGATGTTAGTTTGCTCAGCCTGGGGCTTAACAAGCCAAAACTCTTTAAACATAGGGAACTCTTCACCCGATGTTTCGGCGGTATCGATTGCTAATCCGCGTGCTGATAAACCATATACTTGATTAGGACCAACAACTCTAAAATAAGAGGCCCCTTGAAACACCATTACCTCATCTTTGTATTCGTTTGTGTTAATTGGGTAATGTAAGCGAAAGCCTGCATGGCCTAGTTGCGTGCCGGCTACGCTTTTTGCTATTTCGTCTTTTAAAGGGGCGGCTGTGCCATCGTATTGATAAAAATCAGTACTAAAAGGTAGGCGATTACGTTTTGAGTCGCCTTCTACGGTATTAATTGTTACCGGTGTTTTATATAAAAAACCAGGGTGAAAGAGTTGTAGCTCATACAGGCCTTCACCTTTCCACACTGATTTGTCCTGCTTAAATCGAATTGAGCGGTAATCTTGGTAATCAATATTATTTAATGCTTCTAGCTCTATATTTTTTGGAGGTGCATATTCTTGTTCGGCTAGTTTTTTAGCGCGGGCGCTTATTACTTCAAATAGGCTTTCTTGCGGAATTGCTGCATCAACACTTGCTGCTATTGCCTGCGTGCTATAGCCCCAGCCAGAAAAAATAAAAAGTAGACCCAATAATGGCGTTGCTTTTTTCTGCCAAGTAGGAGGTGTTTGGGTTAATTGTTTCATTTCCATTCCTTTATAAAAACACGACTTATTTTTACGCTTAGGGTTTGTTACTTAACTACTACACAAGGGTGACGAACTTATAGTGCAACTTTTAATCCGTAAATAAAGTGTTTACATTTCAACAGTTAAATTTATTAAAAAGGGTTTTAACTACGGCTTATGTGTAAAAAATACTCATTTAATGTATTTGTTGCGCGGCTAATTCTATTAATAGTTAATAAACGGTATGGAAGATATTAAGGGTTGTTTACTGAAGCTTGTCTGAATTACATTTTTATAAGCATAAAAAAAGCCGCAAAAATGCGGCTTTAAAACAAATCACTCGTTATTTTTTCTTAAATCTGCGCACTAATGAAAGTGGTGCTAATAAAAGAGATAACCAAAGCAATGAGCCTGAGTCGTTATCGTCATCACCACGTAGGTTGTTTACTCTTACTACAACCGTTTGTGCTTCAGATACGTTACCTACACTATCCTCTGCTTGTACTGTAAGGGTAATACGATTTTCAAACTCGTAATCTACTTCGCTTGCAACAATTAACTGACCTTGCTCGTTAATTGATACAGAATCGTTACCTGATACGATAAATTTAACCACAGGTGATACATCAGCGTTAGGGTCACTAAAATCAAGTGTGCCAATCACAGTGCCTACAGCGCTGTTTTCATCTACTGTGAATATTTGATCAGGTGCAATTACCGGTGTTTGCTCTTCAGGGGTAAGTACTACTTCAGATTTTATATCAACAATAACTGGGTCGTGATCAGATGCACGGTATGGCCCTTCTGCGTATAGCGTAGATTGATGACCTTCGCTCTTAAACTCTAGGTTGAAATCAAGCACAATAGGCTCATCAGCATTGATATGCCAATCATTTGCTGCAACAACTTTGCTTAGTAAAGACTCGGTTGCTAAAGCATGGTCAAGGCTACCTGCACGACCAGAGAAGCTATAAGAGTAGCTTAGTGTATCGCCATCAAGCTCTGCGACTACGTTTTTATAGCCTTTTTCATCAAACTTACGGATTGGATCTTCCATTGCATAAGCGTTCATATCACCAACAAGAATGATATCTTCGTCATCTACGCCAGTAGGTTTGTTGTCTAACCAATCAGTAAACGCATCAGCAGCTTCGGTACGAATTTCATTCCAACAGCCTTGGCCATCACCTAGGTCGTCGTTGTTATCATCACCACAGCTCCCTTTAGATTTAAGGTGGGCTACAGAAACAGTAAATACTTCATCTGTTGAAAGTGACTTAAAGCTTTGTGCAATTGGGGCACGGTTGCTGTAATCAAACGGGTAATCAGTAGTAATAGCGGCTGTGCCTACTTCTTCTACTTTATCTGCGCGGTAAATAAGGGCAGTGGTGATTTCGTCGGTACCAATTTGGGCTACGTTAAAATCTACAAACGCGTAGTTGTTAGCGCTGTCAGCATCGTTTAATGCATTTACTAAACTTGCTATAGCACTGAACTCACCAAAGCCATCATTTTCAATTTCCATTAAGCCAACAACATCAGCTTGCATTGCACTAATAGCACTTACAAGTTTTGCTTCTTGACGTACAAACTCTTCTTCTGAGTCTGCACCACGGCTAGTAGGGAAACCACCGCCTTGGCCATCACCGTTAAAGTAGTTAAGTACGTTAAAGCTGGCGATTCGTAAATCGGCTTCTTCACTTTGCTCAGGCGCATCTTCACGCGCATTAGTCGCTATAAACTGTGGTGTAACTGTTGGGTGAATGCGATACGTGCTAAAGCTGTATGTAACTACCCCTGTTACCGCATTTACAGTATCGCCGGTACGTAGAGTATTTTCTGCCGATAGGCCTGGCGCTGGGTAAGCCGTTGGATCTGAGTTTTGAGCTGTAGAGCCATCATCTAATAAGATTTTTTTAGTCAAGTTAGCCGCTTCAACAGCATTGGCTGCATCACCTGGCAATGCAACTTGAGTACCTTGGTATAAACGCTCAGTGGCTAGCTCTACTTCACCATAGCGACCTAAGCCGTAGTTGTTAGTAACTACAAGTGTTTGATCTAGGCTTACTAGCATACCTTCATAAGCTTCTAGGTCAGCTTGGCTCTCTAAAGGTAAGCTTATTGAGGTTGCAGAGGCCACTTCGTCAGTACCACATACTGCAATTTGTGTTACATCTGCAAGTTGTGTTGAATCATAGTATTCATCAACCGTACCCTGTACGCGCACATGGTCACCTACATTTACATCGGTATCAGTAAAGTATACAAATAGACCTTCAGAGGTCATTGGGTCGTTATCTACATCTGCAGCAAGCGAGGTCACAAAGAAACCATCTAAGCCATCTTCACCTTGAAAATCGGCAGTGACAATACCTTCAATTTCAACAAGGGTATCTACTAACGGGCTTGCTTCACCAGAACCTTGCACAGCGCTAATTAGCGTTTTATCTGCGCCACATACAAGCGGTTCTAATGGTTCTGGCTCAGGGTCTGGCGCAGGAGCCGTACCACCATCGCCAGCATGCGAGCCTAAGCCGTCAAAGGTGTCAATATCAAACTGTTCCCATTCATCGCTAGGATTAAAAGTTGCAGTTGAGTCAGTTCGACCCGTTGTGATGCTATTTTTTCTTCGTAAGGTTTTATTTTGAGTTTGTACTGTATCATCAGACCAAAAAGAGCCAGGATCAACACCCACTTGGCCAAAGCTATCAACCACCACACCATCTTTAGTTAAAACAAGGGCATCGTCACCGTTGTAGTAAGTTACTGTGCTGGTTTCATCTGCAATATCAAGAATGGCAGCGTCAGCACTAGGGTTTGAAATGATATAGGTGGTATTGGCAGCCAATGTGCCTGATAAATCAATTGAGTTACCTACCGAACTACTACCATTTGAATAAAGTCCTAAAGTATAACCTTCAAGAGAAAGCTCTGTATCAGCATTGTTATAAAGCTCAATCGCTTTATTGTTGCTGCTGCCTTCGATGTATTCAGAAATGATTAGATCGGCGGAGGCTGGTGCACTGAGGCTTGCTAATACAAGCGCCAGTGGCGTTATTTTCGTTTTTAACATTTTTTATTATTCCCGTGTATTTAAATCCCAAAATGGGACACCAGTTTAGGCAATCTAAATGACAAAAAGAATACAAATATGTTAATGATTGTAAAAAAATTAAGGCGGCGTACCGCCTTTGATAACATGTTTACTTATTTTGCAGCCATTGCGCGGCCTGCTTGGCAAAATACGTTAAAATACCATCCGTTCCGGCGCGTTTAAATGCCAGTAAAGATTCCATAATTGTGGCCTCTTCACTCAACCAGCCGTTATCGATTGCCGCTTTGTGCATTGCATATTCGCCACTGACCTGATATGCGAAAGTAGGTACACCAAATTCATCTTTAACACGACGAACAATATCAAGGTACGGCATACCGGGTTTCACCATCACCATGTCGGCGCCTTCTTGTAAATCAAGTGCCACTTCACGAATTGCCTCATCAGAGTTGGCAGGATCCATTTGATACGTTTTTTTGTCGGCCCCTTTCAAATTACCTGCAGAGCCAACAGCGTCTCTAAACGGCCCATAATAGCTAGAGGCATATTTAGCTGAGTAAGCCATTATGCGTGTGTGAATATGTCCATCTGCTTCAAGTGCTTCGCGTATAGCACCAATACGGCCATCCATCATGTCAGAGGGTGCAACCACATCTGCGCCTGCCTCGGCGTGCGAAAGCGCCTGCTTAACAAGAATTTCAGTGGTTATGTCATTAATTACATAACCTTCATCATCAATAATGCCGTCTTGGCCATGAGTAGTAAATGGGTCAAGGGCTACATCGGTAATAACCCCAAGCTCAGGAAAAGCTTCTTTTAAAGCACGAACTGTGCGTTGTGCTAAGCCATCTTCACTGTAGGCTTCTTCGGCCATCAAAGACTTTTTGTCAGCAGGGGTTACCGGAAAAATAGCGACGGCAGGTACACCTAAATCTACAAGCTCTTTAGCTTCTTCAAGCAATAAATCAATTGATAAACGCTCAATTCCTGGCATTGATTCAATTGCTTCGCGGCGGTTTTTACCTTCAAGTACAAAGACCGGAAAAATTAAATCGTTTACCGATAGTTGGTTTTCGGCCATAAGACGGCGAGAAAAATCACTGCGGCGCATTCTACGCATGCGGGTATATGGGAAAAGGTCGAGTCCTGATTGGGCCATGTTACTAAGCTCCTACTGTGGAATTGGAAAACTAATTACTTGATTTCGGCCATGTTGTTTAGCGAAATAGAGCGCTTTATCTGCGTCGTCTGTAAATAGCTCAGGGTTACTAATATCGTTTACTACAGCGCTGTTTACGCCAGCACTAATGGTTACTTTTACGGATGTTCCGGCTACGTTTACGGTATTACTCTCTACGGCTTGGCGAATTTTTTCAGCAATATCAACAGCCCCCTCTTTTGGAGTGTTAGGTAGCAAAACAACAAACTCTTCGCCGCCGTAGCGAGCCACTTCATCCAACGGGCGTTTTAAATGCTGTTTTATAATGTCGGCTACAGCGCGTATTACTTGGTCGCCGGTTAAGTGCCCGTAGTTATCATTTACGCGTTTAAACCGGTCTATATCGAGCATAATCATACTCAAAGGCGTTTGTTCACGCCGAGAGCGACGCAGTTCCATCACTAATTTTTTATCAAAAAAGCGACGATTTTTAACGCCACTCAGCGCGTCTTCCATATTAAGTAGCTCAAGCTCGCGGTTTTTATCTTCTAGTTCACGCAAAGTGACTTGTAACTCAAAGGTGCGCTCATCAACTAACGACTCTAATTCTTTTTGTGTTTGGGCTTGCAGCGCGAGTCGCTCATTTAATAGTGTATCTTGGGCTGCATTTTCAGCAATCAAGGTTTGTTGAGCAATAACTTGTTCATCACGCTCTAAAATAAAGCGCTTCATAACGCCATAACATAGGCAAAATGTACTACCAAAAAAGCATATAAAAACAAAAGCTAAGCTACTTCTACCTAAAGGGTATAAGCCAAATACCGCAACAATAAGGTACACCATAACAAGTAAAAATAGCATGAGTGCAATTAGTAGTGCTTGAATTGGTTTTGAAGGCGCATTTTGCTGGCAGATGTAGGCGCTTACCAAGCAATAAATAATAACAATCGGGCTCGCCAGTAAGCTAAATGGGGTAAACACTGTGCTAGGTAAAGCCCACATAAACAGCAGGCTAATTGCGTAAATATTAGCAACAATGGTTTGCCATTTTAGTAGTTTAGAGGCTTTAGGTTGGCACAGTTGTTTTTGTAGCGGCACAAAAGCAAGCGTAGTGAGCATTAGTAAAACAGGTATCATTACTTGCTGTAATGAAGGCGAATTTGGATGAAAATAACGAGCGCCAAAACCGCATAAATAAGCCAGTAGCACACCTAAGGTCAGCGTAATAATACCAGCATAAGCAAAATACAACTTGCGCGAAAACCCATACAAAACCAAGCAACTTATGGCCAATGAAAATAAAAAACCAATGAGTAAGCCATAAATTAAATTAAGCTTACCTTTGTGCGCTAGGTAGGCATCTGGTTGCCATAAAGTCAGCGGGATGCGCAGCCCTGCACTGTTGTTAACCTTCATTATTACGGTGCTAATACTATTTGCCGGCAGCCTCAAGGTTGCTAATAAAGATTCACTTTTTATTAGCCGTGATGAGAGCTTAAAGTTATCGCCAGTTTGCATGTGTGAGAGCAGTGCTGAATTATAAAAATGAAAAAATTGCGCTTCATTTAACAGCGGGTTATCGAGCGATAAAATAGGGCTTATATTGTTATTTAAGGTATTTTTAACTGTAAACTTGACCCATACAGGGCGTTGTTCAAACCCTAAATTTAATGGCTTATCACTTACTGTTTGCCAGTCGTTAACCTCATGGTAGGCATTGTTTGCTGTGGTGGGCGTAAACGAATAGCTCAGGGTGTCTATTTTTATTGATTTAAAATTTTCAGAAATTACGGGGTTTGCAACACTGCAAAATGAACAAAGGAGCATAAATAGGCTAAATAGCGCCTTTGGGCTTGTCATTAGCGACCTGCTATATCAAATAAGCTATAAAAGTTAGCCGTACTATGGGTGGCAATAGTACTTGGTTCAACGTTATAAAGCTTAGCGAGTGTTTCACACACATAGCTAAGATAGGCGGGCTCATTTTTACGTGATTTTGGTTTAGGGGTTATTGTGCGTGGAATTAAAAAAGGCGCATCGGTTTCTATTAATAACCGCTCAAGCGGGATACTTGGCACCAATTGTTGCAATGCTTTACCGCGGCGCTCGTCACACACCCACCCAGTAATGCCAATATAAAGGCCTAATTCTAAATAATCTTTAAGTGCTTGGGCATTGCCTGTAAAGCAATGCAGCACGCCACGTACGTTATAGTTAGCCAAAATATTTAGCATATCTTCGCTTGCGTCACGTTCGTGTAAATAAACAGGTAGGTTTAGTTTTTCAGCTAACGCTAACTGGCGTTTTAATACGCTGCGCTGAATATCGCGAGGAGAAAAATCGCGATTATAATCAAGCCCACACTCACCAATGGCCACAACGCAATCGTTACTAGCAAGCTGCGTTAAAGTGGTTTCAAGTTCATCGGTGGCGTCTTTAGCGTCATGTGGATGCACGCCAGCAGTAGAAAACTGATTATATTGTTTTGCTAATGTAAGCGATTGTTCGCTACTAGGCACATCGCAGCCAATTAGTAGCATAGCTTGCACGCCCGCGGCATTTGCGCGGGCAATAATGGCCTGATGCTCATCTTCAAACTGGTGATTGGTTAAATTAACGCCGGCATCAACTAACGTGTAGGTCATTACTGAGTGCGCTTCACACGGATTGAGCGGTTTTGACCATCTTTACGAAGTAAAAAAGAATTAAATACACCGCGGCTAATAACCACTGTGTCTGACTCTTTTAATTTGAGACTGTCAGAACCAATTTGACGCCATTGCTGATCGTTATCAAGAGTAATAATGAGCTCGCCATAAGGGGCTTTTCTAACTGATGATACTAATGCTGTGATATTTTCGTCTTTATCTTTAGTGATCTCTTTATGCTCAAGGCCAAAATCATCTGCTTTAGCAGCAGGCGCCGCTTTAGAAACAGCTGCAACAGGTGCACTTACGTTTGGCGATACATTGGTTACAGCTTTTGGTGGGGTAAGGGTTTTTTTCTCACTAGGTTTAGTAAGCGGTTTACCTGCCACTGTGTTGTCATAACATAGTAAACGGTTAAAGTCGTTTTCAATAAAGCTACATGCTTGCAAAGCTTGCACGTTAATTTCTTGCGCTGCAAACGTCGGTGCGCTTAGTAAAACCAGTAGTGAGAGTAGTTGTTTTTTCATTTTATTCCTCAGATTCCTGTTGTTCTTTAGCGCTATAAAATTTCGCTAAAATTAACCCTAGCTCAAATAAAAGCAGCATAGGAAGTGCTAATAGTGTTTGTGATAACACATCGGGCGGTGTTAAAAACATCGCCACAACAAATACACCAACCACAATATAAGGGCGTTTTTGCTTTAAACTCTGCGTGGTTGTAGCGCCACTCCAACATAGCAGCATTATGGCTACGGGTATTTCAAACGCCACACCAAATGCAAAAAATAGCTTAAGTACAAATCCTAAATAGCTACTAATATCCGGTGCTAGGGTCATCATTTGCGGCCCTACACTAGTAAAAAAGCCTAATATAATAGGAAGCACTATAAAGTAGCAAAAAGCGATACCGCCATAAAATAGCAAAATACTCGAGGCCAAAATTGGCATTAGCATGCGTTTTTCGTGTTGGTATAAGCCAGGCGCTATAAATCCCCAAATTTGATGCAATATCCACGGGATAGCGCCAAACAAGGCAACAAATAGCGTTAGCTTAAACGGTGCAAAAAACGGTGCCGTAACATCGGTAGCTATCATAGTGGCAGTGCCTGGTAAATGTGCGACTAAAGGGGCCGCTACAAACTCATATATATCATTGGCAAAATACACTAGGCCAATAAATATCACTAAAATACTAAAAAGTGATTTAATAAGCCGATCGCGCAGCTCAATTAAGTGAGCGACGAACCCTGATTTAGCTTGTTCAGACATTATTTTTTATACCACGTAATAAGTTGACCACAAATAGGGGAATTAATTTCACTTTTTTTCATCGAGTTGTTCGTTAGATGACGTGCTTGAAGTGTTTTTATAGCTATGAGTAACCGACTGCGCTGCTTTTTGCAGTTCATCAACCGATTGTTGTAGCTCAGGGCTTAAATCTTTAAGCTCTTGTTGCTCTGCTTTTTTTAGGTTTTCGTGAAGCTCGTGTATGCGTAGCTCTTCACTCACTTCTGCTTTAACTGAGTTGGCCATCGACTTAACGGTTTTTACCCAGCGCATTACGGTGCGAATGGCAACCGGTAACCGCTCAGGGCCAAGTACCACTAGGCCAACAATAAAAACAACAACGAGCTCCCACATTCCCATATTGCTTAAACCTTAGTATCGTCTTTGGTTTTTTCAGTGCTTTGTGTCTGTGTTGGCGCTGCTTTTTGAGACTCTTGGATTTGCTCAGCTTTTTCGCTTTCAGTCTCTTTAGTTTGATCATCAGACATGGCTTTTTTAAACCCTTTTACTGCACCGCCTAAATCACCACCCATGCCGCGTAGTTTTTTAGTACCAAAAAGAAGTACGATAATCGCTAAAACAATCAATAATTGCCAAATACTAATGCCACCTAAACCCATGGTTATCTCCAACTGATAAATGCTTAAATGTTTATTTTAAGTACTAATTATACGCCCTGTGGCATAAATAGCACTTAGTTTATGTGTTACGCCACGCCACAATAAAGCTAATTGCAGACGCTGCTAATGTTACGCCTGCCGCTATGAGGTCGTGCTGCAGATAACACAGTGCCGATACAATCAGTGTAGCACTGCCAAATAGGCTAAGTACTAGCGCTTTGTGTGACACTTTACTTGGCTGAGAATGCTGTATTTGCGGACTACGTTTTAAATTTTGATAAATTAAATCAGGTAGTTCTGGCATTTTTTCAGCCCAAAATGGCAAGTTAGCATACATTTGTTTCATTACTGATAACGGTCCAACTTGTTGTTTTACCCAATCTTCTAAAAATGGCTTAGCGGTTTTCCACAAATCAAGCTGAGGATAAAGCTGACGCCCTAAGCCCTCAACGTATAATAACGTTTTTTGTAATAATACTAACTGCGGCTGTACTTGCATGTTAAAGCGGCGTGCGGTGTTAAATAAATTAACGAGTACATGGCCAAACGATATCTCAGCCAGCGGTTTATTAAATATAGGTTCGCACACGGTACGAATAGCAAATTCAAACTCTTCTATGCTGGTATCGGGCGGAACCCAGCCTGAGTCAACATGTAGCTGAGCAACTTGGCGGTAGTCACGATTAAAAAAGGCGATAAAGTTTTCTGCGAGATAGCGTTTATCTTCTTTGTTTAATGTGCCAACAATGCCACAGTCGATACCAATATACATGGGGTTTTCAGGGTGCTCGCGAGAGACAAATATATTGCCAGGGTGCATATCAGCATGAAAAAAACTGTCTCTAAATACTTGGGTAAAAAACACTTCTACACCGCGTTCAGCGAGTAATTTCATATTGGTATTTTGCGCAATTAACGACTCAGTATCTGATACAGGAATTCCGTAAATACGCTCCATAACCAAAACGTTACTGCGGCTATAGTCGCTATAAACAGCCGGGATATATAACGAATCAGAGCCTTCAAAGTTACGCTTAAGTTGTATGCCATTTGCGCCTTCGCGCATTAAATCGAGCTCATCTAGCAAGGTTTTTTTATACTCTTTGACCACTTCGACTGGGCGTAACCTTTTTGCTTCGCTGTGTACATTGGCAAGTACTTTAGCGAGCTTTTCCATAAGTGCTAAGTCGGCATTAATTTGTGTTTTTATATTTGGCCTAATCACTTTTATAACAACATCTTGGGTATTGTTATGGGCATCAACTAGCTTAGCAGTATGCACTTGTGCAATAGACGCTGAGGCCAATGGGGTTTGCGAAAACTCACTAAATAACTGGTTTATATCGCTAATTTCGAGCGCTTTTTCAATTATTTTTTGGGCAAGTTCGCCTTCAAAGGGCTCGACTTGGTCTTGCAAAAAAGCAAGCTCTAACGCAATGTCGTGAGGAAGTAAGTCTCGGCGGGTAGAAAGCATTTGGCCAAACTTAATCCACACTGGGCCAAGCTCTTGCAAGGCTAAGCGCAGGCGCAAGCCCGCTGGTTTATTTTTGTGCTGGTTACGTAACCAAAACAAGCTACCACGCGCAATTTTAGCGTACCAAGGTATTTTTTGTTTTGGTATTAACTCATCTAATCCGTAGCTAAGTAATGTTTTAGTGATGTAATACAATCGAGCAGTCGACACAAAAAATCCTTAGCGGCTGTTGGTGTTAGAAGAGTTGATTAATGCATTTATGCGTTGTTCAATAGCGGCCACTTGCCCTTTTAGCACTCGGTTTTGTTGTTTAAATTGTTCAAGCTCTAAAGGGTGAATAGTTACAGCGAGCTCATCTTGGCATAGGCTGGTTAATGTGGTGCTAATTTGCTGACGCGCTTTACGCTCTTTACTGCGTAAAGCGTTTAGCTGTATGTAAAGTTGTTGTGCGGGCGCATCGCCAATATAGTGCGATAGTTGCTCAGGCCAATCTATATCTAGCCCAGAAAATGCGGCGCTGTACGCCTGAGCGACGTTTAAGTCGCCTTGCAGGTCTAGCTTATCTTGACGAATGAGCTGTGTAAGCATGGCTGGGTCTTTAAGCGCCATGAGTGTATCTATATCTGCGCTGATCATACACTCCGCGCTATCTTCATCGCTGGCACTGTAAAGGTGTAATAGTTTACCATCAAAGGTTAATACTATTTGCTGCTGCCAATTGCGGATTTCGACCTTTAATGGTTTGTGCTTAACGGCACTGAGCTTATCTATTAAGGTGGCGTCGAGTTGCAGTACCTTATTAAGCACTCGCTCTATAAGCGAAAGTACAAAATTAGGTAACATAAAAAACTGCGAATCGGGTTTTGCTGTGACCACTTGCTCGCTTTTTTGCTCAAACGCCATAACTGCCTGCCTTAATATTTAAAACCACGGTGCAGTGCAACAATACCACCGGTTAGGTTTTGATACGTTGTTTGTTCAAAGCCTGCTTCTTCCATCATTGCTTTTAAGGTTTCTTGGTCTGGGTGCATACGAATCGACTCAGCTAAGTATTGGTATGACTCGCTATCGTTCGCCACTACTTTACCCATAGTTGGTAATAGATTGAACGAGTAAAAATCGTACGCTTTACTTAAAATTTCATGCTCAGGTTTGGAAAACTCTAATACTAATAAACGTCCACCTGGCTTTAATATACGGTACATAGAGCGCAGGGCTTTGTCTTTATCGGTTACATTACGTAGGCCAAAGGCAATCGTGATCACATCAAAGCTGTTATCTGGAAATGGCAGCATTTCGGCATTCATTTGCACGTAGTCGATATTGCCGACTAAACCCAAGTTGTGCAGTTTTTCGCGGCCCACTTTTAACATTGATGAGTTAATGTCGCCTAAAACTACTTGGCCGGTGTCACCGACTAGTTGGCTAAATTTTGCTGTTAGGTCGCCAGTGCCGCCTGCTAAATCAAGGACGTGGTGGCCTTTGCGCACACCTGAGCTGGCTATAGTTTGACGTTTCCATAATCGATGTACACCAAAAGACATTAAATCGTTCATTACATCGTACTTTGCTGCAACCGAGTGAAATACGTCTGCAACCATTGAGGCTTTATCGTTTTCGGCTACGGTTTTATAGCCAAAATGCGTGGTCTTTTGCTCTGTTTCGTTCATGGTTAGTCTCTATCGTGGCAATAAAGACTAGTGTACTTGATTGTATACTGCAGGTGCAATTTGAATATGATTTATCAGGTAATTTAGCGTAAAACCTAGTGGCCAGCTGTAAAGCTACTTTGCCCCAGTGAGCGTGCTTTAAATGCCGCTTGCGAGGCTTTTTTAGCTAACTGGTTAAAGTCATCATTTTTGAGTTGCTGCGCTATGCCTAAAGATAAGTTAATGCCAGGCAGCTTAGTGCCGCTTTTTGAGCTAACAAAACGAAGTTTTTCTACGCCATTACGCACTTTTTCAGCAATAACATTGGCGGTTTCGGGGTCTATATCTGGCAGTAATACGGTAAATTGGTCCTTTGCTGTACGCCCAGGTAAACCACTTTGAAAGACATATTTTTTTACTTGTTTAGCCACTTTGTTCAAAATAACTTCGCCAATTATATCGCCGTAATTATCTACAAAATGATCTAAATTATCTATTTGAATAGCAATTGCGCAAATTGATTTGTCTTGGTTGCTCCATAGTTGGGTTTGCTGCGTTAAATAATGACGTTTATACAGCCCCGTTTGTGAGTCAATAATGTGCTGCTTACGTAATTGCGCCAGCTGTTTTTGGGTTTTTTCGTGTAACTTTTTAGCTTTATGTAGCTCGTGTTTGAAGTGCTTGTGTTGCTCAAGTAACGTGGCTGATTGCGTGTTTAACGTATCGAGTGCTTGGCGGCTTTGCTCTATATTATTCTCATCAAGCGTGTGCATGCACTCACTTACTTGGCCGGCAAAGCTAACAATTTGTTTTTCGGTTGATTGCGCATTGCGCGACAGTGAATCAATAACCCCATTTACGTTATTAATCATTGCCACTTGCGTGGTATGCCCTTCGTTTAAAAACTCAAAGTAGAGCTGCTCAATCAAAATACTATCAATTTGGGCTTTATTAGTAATGGCCTCGTCTATGGCGTTATTTAGCTGAGGATTTACTTTACTAATATAGGTATAGGCAACGTGGTAATTTAACGGAGAGGGAGGCAGCGTATGACGTTCTAAAAACAGGCATACATTCGTCATTTTTTCTTGAGCTACAGCCATGGAATCATGGAACATCATTTTAACTACCAACTAAGTACGCATTAAATTACACATTAAAATAACTCTTCAATGAGGCGGCAATGCATCCAAGCTTTATTATTTTTTTACTACAATAATCGTTAAGCAGGCTATTTAAAAGTAAAAACAAGTATTAGTGAACTTAATTTTTTACTTTTGCTGCCTAATAGCTGATTTTATCATCAAAGAGCACGTATTTAGCTTAATTTAGGCGGGTTCAGCTTATTTTACCCGCTCCAATTAAGCGTGTGCTATTGAGATTAATCGCATTTATCTTGCTATTTACTCAGCCTACGATAGTTTTGTGAAATCTATTGTATGGTTAAGTAAAACTAAAATGAATTATTCCTTACCCCCGCGAATTTGCCGCACACTGCTTGTGCTATCACTTTTTGGCACGCTAAGCGCATGTACATTAACAAGCCCCAACGCAAACACACAATTTGAACAAGTGGCGCAAAGTATTGTTGATTACCGCAAACGTGTTAATCCCTACACTCAGCCTGAAGGGGTTGATGGCTATTTATTACCTAATTTATCGGCCGGATTCTTAAAGCAGCAATATGAGGAAAAAACAGCATTATTAAGTCGTTTAGATGCAATTGATAGCGATGAGCTTTCAAGTGAAAACAGTATTAACCTCAGTATTATTCGTGCGCAAGTACAAAATAGTGTTGATGAATATGTATTTAATGCGCACTACATGCCGCTAACTTCTGAGTATGGGTTCCATTCTAGCTTGTCTTATATGATTAATAGTTCGCAGTACAAGCAACCGCAACAGTTAGAAACGTATTTAGCCCGCCTTGAACAAGTGCCGCGCTTTTTTGAGCAAAATATACATTGGATGAAAAAGGGGCTCGAAACGGGGCTTACTCAACCACAAGCGGTATTAGCTGGGTATGAAGACTCAATAAGCGCATACATAGTAGATGATGTAACACAGTCAGACTTTTACTCCCCGTTTAAAACGAACACAGCAGGGCTAAGTGAAAACGACTTTAAAGCGTTGCAGCAAAAAGCTAAACGCATCATAAAAAACGATGTTATAGCCTCTTACAAAGCGTATTTAACATTTTTTACTACGCAATATCAGCCGGGTGCACGTACTACGATTGGTATTTCGCAAACCCCTAATGGCAAGGCGTTTTATAAAAACCGCGCACAGTATTACACCACCACAAATATGAGCATTGATGAAATACATCAGCTGGGGTTATCTGAAGTGGTGCGTATCCGCAGTGAAATGCAGGAAATAATTAAAGAAGTAGGCTTTGAAGGCACGTTTGCCGATTTTATCCACTTTTTACGTACCGATCCGCAATTTTACGCCACCACTCCAGAGCAGCTATTAAAAGAAGCTGCTTATATAGCTAAAAAAATGGACGCGCAGCTGCCTAAGTTATTTCACACATTGCCACGTATGCCCTATGGCGTTGCACCTGTACCTGCAAATATAGCCCCTAAATATACAACAGGCCGCTATGTTGGCTCGAGCCGAAGCGATCAAGCGGGTTATTATTGGGTAAATACATATGCGCTAGATAAGCGCCCATTGTATGTATTAGAGGCGCTGACCTTACACGAAGCCGTACCAGGGCATCATTTACAAATATCGCTTAATGCAGAGCTTGAAAACTTACCAAGCTACCGACGTGACGCCTACCTTTCGGCTTTTGGTGAAGGGTGGGGGCTTTATTCTGAATACTTAGGTATAGAAGCAGGCTTTTACCAAGACCCATACAGCCGATTTGGCCGTTTAACCTATGAAATGTGGCGTGCAGCTCGTTTAGTGGTTGATACAGGCATGCACATGTACGGCTGGAGCCGAGAGCGTGCTATGAACTTTATGAGTGAAAACACGGCGCTTTCATTACACAATGTTAAAACCGAAACCGACCGCTATATTTCGTGGCCGGGGCAAGCTTTGTCGTACAAAATTGGCGAGCTGACTATTAAGCGTTTACGCACAGAGGCCGAGCAAGCGCTTGGGCCTCGTTTTGATATTCGTGAGTTTCATCATCAAGTATTGCGTCATGGTTCAGTGCCGTTATCAGTGCTTGAAGAGCAAGTTCGTTTGTATATAAAAGCTGAGCTTGAAAACACGCAAAGCTAATTATCTAAAGGTATAAACCTTGAACAACGAAAGGTGTTGTGTCATTTTGACGCAACACCTTTTTTATTTTTAAAAACAGCCATCAAGGGGCCTTGGATGAGCGATTTTATTATTTTTAGTATTGATGTATTTGCGAGTATTTTTATTGTTGCATTAGGATTAATTGTACTTACCGTTATTGTTTTTTATTTTCGTGATATTACTCAAACAAAGCATGCAATTAGGCGAAATTACCCGGTTATTGGCCGCTTTAGGTACTTTTTTGAGCGCCAAGGCGAGTTTTTTAGGCAGTACTTTTTTGCCCTCGATAGAGAAGAAATGCCGTTTAACCGAGCAGAGCGCAGCTGGGTGTATCGTGCTGCAAAAGATGTCGATCGTACCGCTGCATTTGGCTCCACACAAAGCTTAGAGGTAACAGGTACAGTGATGTTTATGAACTGTGCTTTCCCTACCTTAGATGAAGAGGCGCTGGACCCAAGTAATGTAACTTTAGGCCCTTATTGTAAAACGCCGTACACCACTAACTCCTTGTTTAATATATCGGGAATGAGCTTTGGTGCGCTCTCAAAACCGGCTGTTAGAGCGTTATCAAAAGGGGCAAAATTGGCCGGCTGCTGGATGAATACCGGCGAAGGCGGGTTAAGCCCTTATCACTTAGAGGGCGGAGCCGATTTGGTGTTTCAAATTGGTACGGCTAAATATGGTGTGCGTGACGAGCTTGGAAATTTAAGTATCGATAAACTTAAAGAAATTGCGGCGCATAAAAACGTAAAAATGTTTGAGCTTAAATTAAGCCAAGGTGCCAAACCAGGTAAAGGCGGTATGTTACCAGGTAAAAAGGTTAATGCTGAAATTGCTAAAATAAGGGGTATTCCTGAGGGCAAAGATTCAATTAGCCCAAATGGGCACCCAGAGATCAAAAAGCCAAGCGACATATTAGATATGATTGCAACAGTGCGAAACGCCACAGGCAAACCTACCGGCTTTAAAGCCGTTATTGGTGATTACACTTGGCTAGAAACGCTATTTGCAGAAATAAACCACCGCGGGCTTGAATCAGCACCGGATTTTATCACTATTGATAGTGCCGATGGCGGTACGGGCGCAGCGCCACAACCCTTATTAGATTCGGTAGGTTTACCGCTGCGCGAAAGCTTACCGCTGGTTGTTAATATGCTTGAAAAACATGGCTTAACAGGACGGGTTAAAGTCATTGTATCGGGTAAGTTAATTGTGCCCTCTAAGGTGGCATGGGCGCTTGCTTTGGGTGCTGATTTTGTTGTTTCTGCTCGTGGTCATATGTTTGCGTTAGGCTGTATACAGGCTATGCAATGTAATAAAGACACCTGCCCAACCGGTGTAACTACCCATAACGAGCGGCTACAGCGTGGGTTAAATGTTGCAGATAAAGCCCAGCGAGTTGCCAATTATAATAAATATATTCATTACGGCGCTGGCTTAATTGCCCACTCATGTGGTGTAACGAGTGCGCGGGAATTAAGGCGTAAACACGTGCGTATAGTGCAAGAAAGTGGGCTGTCGGAGCCGCTCGATAAAATTTACGAAAACTACCAATAACGGTATTGGTAGTAAAAAAGGCGCTTTGGCGCCTTTTTTAATTTAGCTGGCTTATTAATAAACTAAAAAAGGCATCTTTGTTGTCGCAGCTTTTGGCATTTAAAATAAGTTGCTCACCTAAGCTCAGCGTTTGTTTTTGTACTGCAAGGCGCGTATTTTCATCTTCAATGCTGTCAATATCTACCACATGCGCGAGCCCTATGGTGCGCCTAATTAGTTCTGTTCCACAATAGCCTATGGCGTCTTGTAATACGGTTTTCATAAAGTACTGTGGGTAGCCCTCGGTATTAAGGGTGCGATCTGTGCTGTGGTTGGCAATTAAAGCTAACCATTGTTGCTCAAATAAATTATAGCTTTCAACAATGCAGCTAAGTAAATGCGTTTGATAGTTTCGTCGTGCTACAAACTCTTCAATATGCCCTGCTTGTGCGCAGTAATTTAATAGTAAATTGCCAATAAAAGAGCCTATATCAAAGCCAACAGGGCCAAAAAAGCCAAACTCGGGGTCAATCACTTTAGTGGTATTGGTATCTACAAAAATACTGCCGCTGTGCATATCGCCGTGCAGCAATGTTTGCGGGTTAGATAAAAAATTAGCTTTTAATTTCGCAACTTCTAACTTAAGTGCCGTGTTATCGCGCAAAGCGTGTACATGTGTAGTAAGTTGCTCGTTAAAGTGATTGCGTTCGTGATCTGTATACGGATCGCTAAAAAATAAATCTTCTGTAATTTGGCAAAGCTCAGGGTTAGTAAATTGCTGTACGAGGGCCTTTTTATGCTGGGCGGTTAGGTAAAAATCTGAATTATAAAACCCGGTATGGCTTAAATACGTAGCTACGTGCTCGGCTAACTTAGGAAATTGCTCCGCGTTATTTTGCGCGGTACGCAATATTTTTAAGTGACCTAAATCTTCTAAAATGGTAAGTGCGTAAGCTTGGTTATAGTGCAGTACTTTAGCGGTATTTTGTGGGCAAATAGCCCCATGGTTAAGTAACACTTGCGCCTCAATACGGGCTCTATCAAGCGTGAGCGGCCATGACTCACCTACACAACGAGCATAAGGCAGTGCTTGCTTTAAAATAATGCTGTTATGGTGCTCATCGCTAATTCTAAATACTAAATTAAGGTTACCGTCACCAAATTCGTACGCAGTTAAGTGTGCGCCAGCATTAAAAAAATCATACTGCTTAGAGTCAATTAGCGAATTTACATATTCAATTGCGCGCTGCGCATCAAACGCGACATAGTTAGCCATAGTGAGTTCTCAAATAACCTTTTTGGGCATTCTATACCTTTAAATGTTTAGATGTCTACAAGTCTAACTTGAGAGTTATTCAAACTGATGTAAAATACCCTTACGCATTTTATTTAAGCAGCCTCACCATGCAAAACCTAATCGCAAGCAGTTTAAAATATGAAAACGGCACATTAAGTGTGCTTGACCAGTATTTACTTCCTCATCAGCAGGTATGGCACGAATGCCATAGTGTTGAGACGATGAAGGAGCTGATCATCAGTTTAAAAATTCGTGGCGCACCATTAATAGGCTTAGGTGCGAGTTTGCTGGTTGCTCATTTAGCGCAGCAGGGGGGAACTCAAGCGGCGCTTGCAAAAGCAATTGATGAGCTTGAAGCCACAAGGCCAACCGCTGTTAATTTAATGCATTGCATGGCTACATTAAGAGAGGCCCTTAAAAGCGATGACTTTGTAGCAGCTGTGGTGTGCAGCGCAGAGCGCCTTTTTATTGAAGACATTGCCCTATGTGAGCGCATGGCAACGCGCGGAGCTGAGCTTATAAACAGCGGCGACAATATTTTAACCCATTGTAATACCGGCGCATTAGCGACTGCTGGTATTGGTACAGCATTAGGCGTTATTTACAAAGCGCAGCAACAACACGGCAATATACATGTGTGGGTTGATGAAACGCGGCCCTTGTTGCAAGGCGGGCGTTTAACCGCGTTCGAACTTGAGCGCTGGCAAGTACCGTATACGCTTATTTGCGATAATATGGCAGCAAGCTTAATGGCCGCAGGCAAGGTAGATAAAATAGTGGTAGGCGCCGATCGTATTGCTGCTAATGGCGACTTTGCTAATAAAGTGGGAACTTATAATTTAGCTATATTGGCCCATTTTCATGATATTCCTTTTTATGTTGTCGCGCCTTTAACTACGCTTGATACACAAACAGCTCACGGTAGCGATATAGCAATAGAGCAGCGAAATAGCGCAGAGGTACGCGGCGTAAGTGGCAGTTTTGGTGAGGCGCTGTGGGCACCCACGAATGCCAATGTGTATAATCCCGCATTTGATGTAACACCTGCAAAACTAATAACAGCTTGGGTGTTAGATACCGGTGTTTACAATAAAAGTGATGTAGAGAGTGGGGCGTTAACAGCGCTTAAGTAGTTTTTAAACAGCGCTCCACTTATCCCTTTGTGGAGCGTATTACTTTTGCTATGCGAGCAACGGAAACTGCTTCGCAATTTCAGACTCGGTGCTTTTTGCAACCCAGCCCTCGGTATTATTAAATAATCGAATGGCGGTAAATTCTGGGTCGCTTCCCATATCAAACCAATGTGGGGTAAGAGTTGGGACCGAAATTAAGTCACCTTGCTGGCATAATACTTGGTAAATTTTGGCATCAATATGTAGGCAAAATAACCCTTGGCCTTTTACAAAAAAGCGAACTTCGTCTTCACTATGAGTGTGCTCAAATAAAAACTTTTCTCGCATTTGTGTCGCTGCAGGATTACCTTTTGCAAGCGAAATAACATCTACCGTTTGGTAGCCATTTTGCGCTTTTAAGCGCGCTATATCATTTTTATACGCTGCAATAATTTGCTCATTTGTAGTGTGCTCATTAATGGGTGCAGTTGCTTGCCATTGTTCAAAACGTACATTTACCTTTGCTAATTGCTGAGTAATTTCGCTTAAATCACAGGTGTTTACCAGCGCATTACTTGGATTGTTGTTAGCATAAATTGTTAATTGGCTCATGCAAATTGCTCCAATTTAACTGTGCTAAAGTCATGTACGTATGGGTGCGCGCTATGTGCTTGGCCATCACGTATTAAGTGCAAGGTTTTAAGCCCTGCGGCTTTGGCTGCATCAAGCTCATCTGCAACATCACTTAAAAACAAGATTTCGTTAGCACTAAAAGGGAGCTGATTAACTATAGTGTTATAGGCTGCTTGCTCTTGCTTTGCGCCGACTTTGGTATCAAAAAAATCGTTAAACAGGGGGCGAATATCGCCATAGTCACTGTATTTAAAGAGTAACTGCTGCGCCCTTACCGAGCCTGATGAATACACATAGAGTGCGGTGCCTTGAGCGTGCTGAGCTTGTAAAAACTCAAACGCATCTGCGTATAGGTGGCCTTTAAAATCCCCGTGCTCGTAGCCCGTTTGCCAAATTAGCCCTTGTATTTGCTTTAAAGGGGTAATTTTTTTATCTTCTTCAATCCACTTTAGTAACACGCTAATGACATTTTCTATATCGGCATCTGGCTCATTAATAATGGCTTTTACTGCCGCTATTTGCTCAGCGACATGGGTTTTATTTTCGTTTAAGCGCATAAACGTTGCTAGTTGCTTGGCTGCATACGGAAACAACACCTCTTTTACAAATGAGATACGTGTTATGGTGCCTTCAATATCAGTTAAAATTGCTTTTATCATTATAGCTGTGCCCCAATACCTTCTATTTTTAACCGTTCCAGCTCGCAACTAAATAAAAACTCTAACCCTTCTAAATGGCGAAGTGCTTGCTTGTAATTACGCCCTACTACATAAACGCCATGCCCACGAATTAACACTGCATGCTCAATGGGTGTATGTAAATGGTGATCGCTAAGCAGCAAGCTTAAGCGGTCTATGTCTTGGTCGTTTTCAAAAATAGGAATGCTGAGCGTATCTAAATGCGAGGTTACCCCACTGAGTGACTTTTGCATTTCGTAACCGCTTAAATTTAATGCATGGCTTTTAATTACACGCGATAGTACGGTGGCTGCTACTGAGTGAGTATGCAGTACCACGTTTGCGTGCGGAATAAGCTTATACATGCCTAGGTGCAGTTGCGTTTCGGCCGATGGGTTGCCAGCACCTTTAGTGCGATTACCTTGATGATCAAGCTCAATGAATGTGTGTGTACCGAGCTGACCTTTATCAAAGCCGCTAGCGGTAACCACATACCCTGTTGCGGTGCGCGCCGAAAAATTTCCGCCGGTGGCGGGGACCCAGCCTTTTTGACTGATCCATTTTCCGGCTTCAATAAGTTGCGAAATAGCGGTATTGTTGTGCATACATTCCTCACCAATGAGTGTAATACCAATGCGTAATAATACTTAATGCATTTGAGGCGCTAAACCAAACGCGAGCTGCGTTTTTGCTACCTCAAAATAGCTCAGTTAATTAAGCAAATTGATATAAAGCTATTTAATTTTAGACGGCTATACTTCTGTTTTAAGCAATGATAGCATCGCTTTAAGCGCAAAACCATCATTAAGGGCCTGTCGTGTTTGAAAGTAAATTACCAAATTTAAGTGTTAGTATATTTAGCCAAATGAGTGGCTTGGCAAGTCAGCATTCGGCAATAAATTTATCGCAGGGTTTTCCTGAGTTTGATGCGCCAGAACTACTGAAAAACCAGCTAAATTTTTATGTTCAGCAAGGGGTTAATCAATACTCGCCATCCAGTGGTGTGCCCCGTTTACAGCAACAAATAGCAAATTTAGTTTCGCGTAAATACGCGGCTAATATTGATGCAGCTGAGCAAGTTACGGTAACGTCGGGCGCCACCGAAGCATTATTTGTGGCTATTCAAACTATAGTACGCCCCGATGATGAAGTTATTGTGTTTGACCCCGCTTATGACTCTTACCAGCCTGCCATTGAGCTTGCTGGCGGTAAAACAGTTCATATTGCATTGCATGCCCCCGGTTATGCTATTGATTGGCAAACTGTTCGCAGTGCAGTGAGCAAAAACACGCGCGCTATAATTATTAATACGCCACACAACCCAAGCGGAAAAATACTTAAAAGCCATGATATAAACGCGCTTAAATCGTTAGTGAACGATCACGATTTATATGTAATAAGTGATGAAGTTTACGAACACATTACCTTTGATGGCGATAAGCACTTAAGCATGCTTTGTGATGAGCAGCTGCGTGAAAAAAGCTTTGTTATATCAAGCTTTGGCAAAACGTTTCACAGTACCGGCTGGAAAATGGGGTACTGTGTTGCGCCTGCACCACTTGCTACTGAATTTAGAAAAATACACCAGTATGTTACTTTTTCAAGTTTTACACCTGCACAACACGCTTTGGCCGACATGCTTGAACAACAAGGCGAGCATGTCGATGAGCTGAGTAATTTTTATCAGCAAAAGCGCGATTTACTGGCACAGCACTTAAGTGACAGCCGTTTTAATATTTTACCAAGCCAAGGTACGTACTTTTTATTGCTCGATTACAGTGAAGTGTCTGATCTTAATGATGTAGATTTTTGCCACTGGTTAGTAGAGCAAGCTGGGGTTGCTGCTATTCCTTTAAGTGTGTTTTATAAGCAACCTTCAAATGATAAAGTGATTCGACTGTGTTTTGCTAAAAACGATGAAACCTTAATAGAGGCCGCGCAAATATTATGTCAACTTTAACGCTTACACTCGTTCAAAGTGCGCTGCATTGGCTTGATAAAGACGCCAATTTAGCCATGTTTGATAAAAAATTAGCAGCGATGAGCGCTCAACCTGATTTAATTTTACTACCCGAAACCTTCGCCACAGGCTTTGCTATTAACCTTGATTGCGCAGAGCCCGAAAATGGCAAAGTGCTGAGCTGGCTAAAAACCCAAGCACATAAACATAAAGCTGTTATTGCAGGTTCGGTTTTGGTTGCTCAAGGCGATAAAAAAGCGAATCGCTTTTATTGGGTGACGCCAAGTGGCGAGGTAAATTATTACGATAAACGTCATTTATTTCGCTTAGGCAGTGAGGGCGATTACGTTGTCGCAGGACAAGCGCGTAAAACGTTTGAAATTAACGGTTTTAAGTTACTGCCGCAAGTATGTTACGACTTGCGCTTTCCGGTTTTTCAGCGCAACAATAATGATTACGATGTAATGATAAACGTTGCAAACTGGCCTGCGGTTCGTCGCCATATTTGGGATACGCTATTAATGGCGCGTGCTATGGAAAACCTATGTTATGTAGTAGCCGTTAACCGTGTTGGCGACGATGGCAATGGTGTTGCGCACAATGGCGGCACGGCCGTGTACGACTTTAAAGGCGATACAATCGCCAAAGCAAAAGACAATACACAAGAGTTACTTACCGTAACACTTGAAAAAGCACCGCTCGATGATTTTAAAGACTCGTTTCCTGCTTATTTAGATGCCGACGCGTTTACCTTGGTATAAATCGCTAAGCATTAGCGCCTAGCTAATAAAGTGCTAAAATAGCCGCTGATATGTTTATTGGCGGCTTTATGAATACAACCCTTATTACACCGGTAATTTTAGCCGGCGGCATTGGCACACGGTTATGGCCGCTTTCTCGCCAAGCTATGCCTAAGCAATTTTTACCTCTGCTTGATAACAAACACTCACTATTACAAAGCACGTTAGCGCGTGTGTCGGGCAAGGAGTTTGCAAAGCCAATACTTGTTTGTAACGAGCAGCACCGCTTTATTGCTGCTGAGCAAAGTGCACAGGCCGCTCCTCATGCACTTTTGTTAGAGCCCCAGGGTAAAAATACCGCGCCGGCTATTGCGCTGGCAGCACACTACGCTTTACAGCAAGGCATAACTGGGCCAATACTGGTGATGCCTGCCGATCATCATATATCCAACTTTACTGAGCTCACACTTAAATTAAACGATGCAATTGAATTAGCCCAGCAAGGTATGTTGGTCACGTTTTCAATTACACCAACACAGCCCCACACTGGGTTTGGCTACATTAAACAAGGTAGTAAAATAGCGGGCTCAAATTGCTATAAAGTGGCTGAATTTAAAGAGAAGCCAAGCTTGGCTACCGCTGAGCATTATTTAACTCAAGGCGGTTATAGCTGGAATAGCGGCATGTTTTTATTTACACCACAAGCCTATTTAAATGAGCTAGAACGCTTTGCACCAAAAATTGCACTCAGTGTAAGCGCGGCGGCTAATTTCTCTGACGATTTAGGGTTTACAAGGCCGGTAAGTGAGCCACTTAAAACCTGCCCAAGTGACTCTATCGATTACGCCATTTTAGAGCGCAGTAATAATGTAGCAGTGCTGCCTGTTGCTCTTAATTGGAGTGATGTAGGCAGCTTTAGTGCCTTGGCTAGCCTTATTAAAAAAGATGCACATGGCAATAATGAAAACGACAGCCATAGCGCGCAAAATAGTACTAATAATTTTGTTTTAAGCGAAAACGATCACAGCGTTGCTACCCTTGGGGTTAGCGACTTAGCTATTATTCATACCCACGATGCCACCCTCGTTGCCAATAAAAACAAGCTCGATGGTCTGCCTTTATTACTTAAACAATTAGCACAGAGTCAAAGCGATAAACTCAATCACCATCAGGTTGTGTATCGTCCATGGGGTAACTACCGCACTTTAGTAACAGGGACAGGGTTTAAAGTTAAAAAAATAACCGTAAACAGCGGGGCTAAACTTTCAACGCAGCGCCATCAGTATCGTGCAGAGCATTGGGTGGTGGTATCGGGGGTTGCCGATGTACGTATTGATAAGCAAGCATTAACACTTAGCCACGACCAATCTTGCTACATTGCAGTAAAACAAATACACAGCTTAGCGAACAATCAAAAAGAGGCGCTAATTGTCATTGAAGTGCAAACTGGCGCCGTACTAGATGAAAGTGACATAGAGCGTTTTGATGATAAGTATGGAAGAGAGTAAACAGCTTAATCTGTAATAGAAAAGCCCATTAACTTAACTGCCCGCGCACGTACTTTAAGTATTGTTCTAGGCTGCGCTGCCATAGCTCTAACGCCTCATCTAGCAGGTTATTATGGGGTTTGTTATCAAGCAGGCGGCGCTCTATTTTTTTAAGCTCAATACCGTAACGGTTAAAGCCTAATTGCAGCGCGGTGCTTGCTTGGCGGTGCAATAATTTAATGCACTGCTCTGGTTGCTGGTCAATAAGTTCTTGGCATCGGGTTAGTTTAGTCCGTGCTGAGAGTACAAATTCATTGTAAATCGACGACACTTCATCCTCACTAAATGAGCTGGTTAGCGTTTCTGCTGCGGTTTCGTCGTACAAGGTGTCTACTAGCTCTACAGCTATATTTGCAGTTTGATTGGATTGTGAATCACTCAGTGCTTGGCGAAGCTTTTGCTGCTTAATTGGTTTGCCTACTATGTCTTTTATTCCCAGAGCTAAGTATTCTTTTACCTCATCAGGGCTTAAGCTTGCTGTAAAAGCCAGTACGGGCGTGCGCTGGTTTTTATGCTCCAAACGCTGCAGTCGTTTTAATACTTCTTGGCCGGTAAAGTCTGGCAGGTTCATATCCAGTAAAATAACGTCAAAGTGATGCGTTTGCAGCAGTTCAATAGCGCTTTTGCCATCTTTGGCGAGCTTTATTTTATGCTCATCTTCGGCCATAAATTCAATGGCAATTTTTTGATTTAAATCTAAATCTTCGACTAGCAGTACTTCAAGGCCGGTTAAGTAGTCTTTGTTTTGATGTCGCTGCTCTACCAAACTAAGTTCCCCTAGCGTAAAGGTGGTAGTAAAGCTAAATACGCTACCAGTGCCTAGTTGACTGGTTATTTCTAAGCGGCTGCCTAGCTTTTCTAGTAAGCGGCTGGTGATGGCAAGCCCAAGGCCGGTGCCGCCTTTTTCTTTGCCGGCGCTACTTTGTACGTAGGGTTCGGTTAAGTAGGCTATTTCGTCTTTTTCGATACCAGGGCCTGAGTCTTTAACGCTAATTTTTATGGTGTGCTCAAGTTGCCTGTCGCTTATTAAATCAACCTGAATTTTTACTATACCGTGGTCGGTAAATTTAATGGCGTTACCAACAAGGTTAATAATAATTTGCCTTAATTTTTGCTGATCGCAGTAGTAACAGGCTTGTTCAGGGATATTACATACCAGTTCAAACTTAAGTTGTTTTTGCTCCGCTAATGGGCTGAGCAATAAACATAAATTGTTTAACCAGGTTTTAAATTCAATGTCTTCTTCGTAAAGTGCTTCATCACTTTGATCTAGGCTTGCGTAGTCGAGCACTTTATCAACCAGTAAATTTAATGACTCGGCTGAATTAATGATGGCCTCACAATAGGCTTTATTGCGGCTGTCGGTGCTTTGGTTCATAACTAATTGGGCGCTGCCTAATATGCCATTAAGGGGGGTGCGAATTTCATGGCTAATCGTTGATAAAAACAGGCCTCTAATTTCTAAATCTTTTTGGGCTTTGTCGGCCAGCTTGTTAAGGTTTTTTTCTCTGCGTTCATTACACAAAAGCGCCATACCGGCGGCATAAAACATAGGTGCAATAACGCCATTTAAAAACAGTAAGCTGCTAAACCATGGGCTTTGCAATAGCAGGGGTTGTTCAATATTAACCATAAATAGTGAGCGGCTAATAAAGCTCAGGCCAACTAAAGTTAATATTAAAATGTAAACAATGGTGCCATTTGGGTAGGTTTTTCGGGCATATTTAATAAATAAAAACAGCAAAAAAGTGGCTTCTGCAATGTGCTGTACATCCGAGACGTAAATACGCTCGCGTAAAGAAGGGTCAATAAAAGAATAATACCCCAACATTACGGCGCTAAACGCGGTAAAGGAGCACAGTAGCTTAAAGCCAATACCCCGATAATCTAAAAATTGGCATATAGCCAAGCTGTGCACAATTGATGCGCCAAACATCATACTGCTGGCAATACTAATCACAATAAGGTTGTGCGTTTTGCCAATAAGCGTAAAGCCAATTACTGCGCCTAGTAATAAAACCGGGTAAAAAATATAAAGCAGAGTACCTGGGGTACTTTTGTTGGTACGCCATGTTAAAAAGTTAAGAAGGGTCATTACAATAATAACGGCAATGCTGGCAAAAAAGAGGGTAAATGAGTCGAGCATAGAGGTTCCAGCAATGGGTACTTTAAATAGAGTAATAAAAAGCGATTAATTTAACAAGCATGCAGCATAAACAAAAACAGGCACCATAAGTGCCTGTTTTTAAATTACGAAATTGATTAACGAATTTCGTCTGGAATGTTTTGTTGAGCCCAAGATAGTAGCTCAATACGGTTACGACATTTAGTTTTTCTAAATGCGCTGTATAAATGTGTTTTAACTGTGTGCGGGCTGATGCTTAAATCTTCAGCAATTTCTTTGTTTTTAGAACCCTTACTCATTAACGAGATTATTGCTTTTTCTCGTTTAGTGAGTTTAATTGGCTCTATGTCACCTTCGGTCAGCTTGTGTAGTGCGTCTTTATTAAACTGCAGCATGCGGTTTAATGCATTACACATAATGTCACGTCTGTACCAAAGCTGATCTTCTAAAAGTAAGCGAATACCTTTCATTAATACATCAGCGTTATCTGTCGTATAAAACACGCCACGAATACCGCTCAACAGCGCGCGGTTAGCGAGCTCTGGGTTTTCGTCTAGGTTAAATAATACGATATCGCACTTGGTGCGCAGGTTAACTAGCTGTTCTTTTAGTTTACCCCATGCATCGTTACTTGATGTTTCAATGAACAGTAATCGAGTCCCTTCTGGTACATCTAAAATATTTGTACCCGTGGTTACGTCAAGGCCTTGCGTTTTTAACAAAGGTTCTAAAACGTTAATGCCAATGGTGTTAATTGGCTCTTGATCTAATAACAAAAAGGCTGAACTGCTCATGTTTTTATACTCTTTTTATAAAGCTGACTAGTTAAGTTTATCACGACTTCCACACCTTTTGTATTAGAAAGTCGGGTTTCGCCTTGTGAACAAGTACGATTTTACGATTATTTAAACATAAAATGTTGCAAATAAGTAATTATTTTTCACTTTATATACATGATAAACCATAACATTTGTAACTAGCTAAATACTAATAATTCCAGTGAATTTTTATTATTAAATTTTTAATTTTTTAGCTTCTTGATACGGAGGCCAGCCCATTTCTTTGCCTGCAAGCATATGTAAATGTATGTGATACACGGTTTGCCCGCCGTGTTTATTGCAGTTCATTACTACTCTGTAGCCATCGTCACTAAAGTTAAATTGCTTGGCTAATTTAGCAGCAACCTCGTATAAATTTCCAACTAAATGTGAGTTTTCGCTGTTAATATCATTGATAGTGGCAATTGCTTTTTTTGGAATAATTAACACATGAAAAGGAGCTTGCGGGTTTATATCTTTAAATGCAAGGGTAGTGTCGTCTTCGTAAATAATGTCGGCAGGAATTTCGCGGTTAATAATTTTTGTAAATATTGTTTCTGTGCTCATAATCGTTTCAGTGTAAGGTTTGAATTTAAAGTCACTAATGACAAATTTTGTTTGCAGTGTCAAACTCAAAACAAATAAAGGAGTTTTTATGCGTAAACCAATGTTAATAACTGCAGCTGCGGCACTATTGATGAGTATGTCAGTAAGTGCCGGAAATATTCACTTTCCTGAAGAGTTAGTGCCTTTACAAGTCGGCGAAAGAGTGATTGAAAGCTCTCTGTTTAGCCGCGTTGACGACATTGAACTTGCCCCTGGGTCTTATCGATTAAAATTAAAATACACCGATTTATACGAGCTAGGCTTTGACGACCATGAGGTAATAGAGTCTGAACCGTTTTGGGTTGATATTACTATTGACGATAACAAAGACTACGACATGGTGTTTAATCGTGCCGATAACGCGGTATCAGCGAAAATATTTGCTGAGGCACCACAGGTAAGTTTAAAAGCAAAGGGCGCGTCTGTGGCACAGCCGCTTAGTGTTATTTCAAATACACAGCTTGCAAGTCAAAAGCCTGCTTTACAAAATACGGTGCCAGCGGGTCCAACGCGTCCAAGCCAACCTATAAAGCCTATTGCGCCTATTAATGGCAAAGGCATGCCAAGTGCACCGCAAATGCTAGAATTTTGGTGGCAGCAAGCCACGATTGCTGAGCGAAAGGCCTTTTTAGAAAAGGTGACGAACCAAGGCGCTGAATAATAAACTTATCTCAAGCTACTAATTTTAAGCGCTAACTGCGCTGAGCTTAGTTACAGTTTTTAGTTTGAGAAAATTACAGTATTAAAAAAGGCCGATAAATCGGCCTTTTTTAATGGTTTTGCTGTTTTACCCTAAAGGTGTGAATTCCTTTCGGGGTGGCACAGGTTGCTTATTTATCAAATAAAGCGTCAATGGTGCCTTGTGCAAGAGGGTGGTAGCCTGGGCGAGCTTTGATGTATACATCATGTGCCCACTCACGCTTACCATTTTTAATAAGTGCTTTGTATAACGGCACAATTAATTTACGGCGGCCAATACCTGATAAGTGCTTATCAAGCGCTGGGTAAATAGGTTGGTAACCATTACCTACCGCTAACATAAACCATGCAAACGCGCGCTCTGCATTGGTTGATTGCGTTAAGTTAAATTGCTTATCAAGCTCGCTCATCTTATCTAAGCTTAAATCACGTGGTAGGTTATTTAAAAAGTGTAACCACTCGTGCACTGTCCATTGAGCCGTAGGTAATTGTGCTGCGCTTGTTTCACCTTTTAACCATGCTGCGCTTGCTGTATCTACTTTATCAAACGCATCCGATGTTGGGTTAGGTGCATCGCTTGGTAAACCTGGCTCAAAAATCCACTCATTCACTTTATCCATGCTTACAACGCCTGGATATTTTTCAATTAAGTTAGCTTTTAAATAAGTAACAAATTGCGCAGTAGTCAGCGATTTAAATGCAAATTCATTAAAGTAGGTCTTAACAAAGTCATCAAACTTATCACGGCCGTATTTTTCTTCTAGGTAGATTAAAAATAGCTGACCTTT
Organism: Pseudoalteromonas sp. S327; assembly: GCF_005886415.1. NCBI lineage: Bacteria > Pseudomonadati > Pseudomonadota > Gammaproteobacteria > Alteromonadales > Pseudoalteromonadaceae > Pseudoalteromonas > Pseudoalteromonas sp. S327. Next base: position 106,200 of record NZ_PNDP01000037.1, read on the forward strand.
AGTGTATGGCACTGAGCTAAATGCATCATCTGGATCGCGGCCATTAAGTTTTAAATTAAGGCGCGTATCGGGTGCATCAATGGTTTTAAGCTGAGCACGTAAGCCTGCTGCATCTAAAGCTTGCTCCATTACGGCGCGGTCGCGGCCAAACACTTCTTCCATAATGCGGTTTTCAACGTAAGAGGTAAAACCTTCGTTTAACCATAAATCTTCCCACGTAGCGTTGGTAACTAAGTTACCAGACCAAGAGTGTGCAAGCTCATGGGCAATAAGGTTTACTAAGCTTTTATCGCCAGCAACTACGGTAGGGGTAATAAACGAAAGACGCGGGTTTTCCATACCACCAAACGGAAAGCTAGGCGGTAACATTAATAAATCGTAACGGCCCCATGCATACTCACCATACATTTCGTTGGTTTTGTCGATCATGGCTTGGGTGTCGTTAAACTCGGCAACCGAAGCGTCTAAAATTTCAGGCTCGGCAAATATACCAGTTTGTTTTGACATGGCTTTAAATTCTAAATTACCTGCACCAATCGCAATTAAGTACGGCGAAATAGCTTGTGGCATTTCAAAGTGGTAGTCGCCATCTTTGTATAGTGCGTCTTTGTTATCGGCGCTCATTACGGCACGTATATCTTTTGGTGTATGAATACGGGCAGAGTAAGTAACGCGCATGGCAGGGGTATCTTGTACTGGTAACCAGCTACGAGCGTGAATAGCCTGCGATTGGCTGTACATAAACGGGTGCGTTTTGCTAGCTGTTTGCTCTGGTGTTAACCATTGCAGGCCAGATGCTTCTGGGCGGCTGTTGTAGTAAATACGTACTTTTGGCGCTTGGCTTTTTAAAGTAATTGTTAGTTTTGAGCCTTTAACATCATCGCGATCTGCCAGTGTAAATTTAGCTTTGTGCCAATCGCCCGAGGTGTCTTGGTACATTACTTTATCAATGTCTAAGTCGCGGGTATCAAGTACCAGCTTTTTACTCGTGTCATTGTTCCACTTTAGCGTGTGCTCAACAAAACCTTCTAATTGCTTGTCGGCAAAATCGACATCTAAATCAAGGTTTAAGTGTGTTGTTACCACATCATCTAGGTTGGCGTATGAGTTTTGATCAATCGCGTTTGCCATTGCTTGCGAGCACATACCGGCCATAGCGAGGCTTAAAAAAAGAGGTTTAATTTTCATAAAATACCCTGAACACTAATAATAAGTGCAGGTTTTATATCATGATTGATACAGCGGGTTGAGTGATTTTTACATTCTTTGCGACAATAAGGTAAACTACTGCGATTAGTTACCAGTACACTCAGAGACCTTTGTGGCGCACTCATTAAAACCTTTACATACCTTTGCACTAAACAATCAATGCCAGCATTTTGTTGAAATAACCTCGGTTGAGCAACTTAAAGCACACCGTTTTAGTGCTCCGTTTTGTTTATTAGGGGAAGGTAGCAACACAATATTTTTAGAAAACTACGCAGGCACCGTAATTAAAATGGCCACTAAGGGCATTACTATTACCGAGCGTGAAAATGATGTACTAGTGAGTGCAGCTGCGGGCGAGAACTGGCATAACCTAGTAAGCTATTTACTTGATAAAGATATTGCAGGGCTTGAAAACCTAGCCCTTATTCCGGGCACCGTTGGGGCATCGCCGGTACAAAACATTGGTGCTTATGGTGTTGAGCTTGCTCAATTTGTAGAGTCGGTTGAATACATTGATATAGCCACAAAAACCAAGGTGACTTTAACTAACGCACAGTGTGAGTTTGCTTATCGTGACTCTATTTTTAAACATGCTTTAAAAAACAAAGCGGTGATCACTCAAGTTAATTTAGCGCTCCCTAAGAAGTGGCAGCCAGTTTTAAGTTATGGCCCACTCAAAGTATTGCAAAATCCCACCCCTAAAATGGTATTTGAGCAGGTTATTGAAATTCGTAACGCTAAGCTGCCAAACCCATACACTTTAGCCAATGCGGGTAGCTTTTTTAAAAATCCGATTATTAGCAATGCGCGTTTAGAAGCGCTGCTTGTGCGGTTTAATGATTTACCGCATTACCCCTATGGGGAAAGCCATCACAAAGTGGCGGCAGGTTGGCTAATTGACCAAGCGGGCTTGAAGGGCTTTACAGTAGCAGGGATTGAGGTGCATCAGCAGCAGGCGCTGGTATTAGTTAATCATGGTGATAGTAAAGGAAGCGATTTAATCACTATGATCACGCATATACAAAATACGGTGTTTACACGTTACGGCATAATGCTAGAGCACGAAGTAAGGCTTATAAACACAAATAGTGAATGCCATGTTATTACGGAGCACGCGTAATGAAAGCACCAGATGGAAATAAACTAGCTATATTAAATGCACTTAACCAAGGTGGCTTTGTATCGGGCCAAGTCCTTGGCGAGCAACTGGGTATAAGCCGTGCTGCAGTGAGTAAACATATACAAACACTGCAAGACATGGGGCTCGATATATTTAAAGTGACGGGTAAAGGTTACAGTTTAAACAATGCGGTGGGTTTGCTAAACCGAGACGATATAACCAAACATTACCATGCATTAGGTGCTAATACAGCCCAAGTAGAAGTACACCCTATTATAGATTCAACCAACAGCGAGCTAATGCGCCGTATTCAAAATAAAGTCGCACTTGAGTCTGGCACTGTTGTGGTTGCCGAAATGCAGCAAGCCGGGCGCGGAAGGCGAGGGCGGGTATGGCAATCTCCATTTGGCGCCAATTTATATTACAGTTATTTTTGGCGCTTAGATGATGGCCTGCAAGCTGCTATGGGCGTATCAATTGCAGTAGGGCTTGCGGTATATGATGCTATAAAAGCACTTTACGATATAGACATTGAACTTAAATGGCCAAACGACATATACATAAATAAGCAAAAACTAGCTGGAGTATTAGTTGAGCTAGATGGGCAACCGCAAGGCCCTTGTCAGCTAGTCATTGGTATTGGCATTAATCTACAAATGCCGCAAAACACCAGCGAACACATTGACCAAGCATGGACTGATTTAAGCCAACACACCACCGCGCTTGATAAAAACCAGTTAGTTGCTTCGCTTACCTTTTATTTAGAGCAGCGTTTGGCAGATTACCAGCAAGACGGGCTCAACAGTATGTACGCACAGTGGAACGCCCTAAACGCCTTTGCAGGCGAATGCGTAGAGCTAAATACGGGGCACAGAAGCTGGCGGGGTATTTGTGAGGGGATTGATCAGCACGGCGGAATACGTATTCGCCAAGACGGCGAAGTTAAAAGTTACTATGGCGGCGAAATCTCGTTAAGAAAGGCCGAATTATGAAACTGCTAATAGATGTAGGTAATACGTCATTAAAAGCGGCCTTATGGCGCGAGCAACAAGCAACGCCCGTTTCTATGAGCGACGTGCCGTGGCAAGCAATAACTGAGGTTGTGTATGCTTGTGTAGGTAACAGTGAATTATTAAATGACGCGCTCACATTAGCCACCCAAAAAAAAATCCCGTGTTTTGAGGCGCATGTTAGTAAAAATCTCAGTGGCTTAAGCTGCGCATATGAACAGGTTAGCAATTTAGGTATTGATCGCTGGCTTGCGCTGGTGGCAGGTTTTACCCTTTACCCAAACAGAGCGTGTATTATTGTGGATGCTGGCACTGCAACCACTATTGATGTATTGAGCGGCGAAGGCGAGCACTTAGGGGGCTGGATATTGCCCGGCCTTGACTTAATGACTCGCTCATTAACACAAAATACTCAGCGCGTGTTTGATGATGCCAATACCCCCTTTTTAAACGAGCTAGGTAAAAACACACCCAACGGATTAAAAAATGGCGCACTGGTGGCAACATTAGGCGCTATTGAACAGGCCAAATATCAACTTAAACACGTAACAGGCGAACAAAAACCACAAATTTTGTGCGCCGGTGGTTACGGTTTGCTGTTACAGCAACAAATAAGTGGCAGTATTTTTGATTCTTTATTGGTTATGAAAGGATTGAATTATTGGCATGAGCTAAGTAAAAACGACGAAAAACAGCAAAATTAAGCACTTTTGCATGAATTGTGAGCATTTAAGCTAAAAAATTACATTTTTTTTAATTTTATAGTTGCATCATAATAAACCTTACTCTAATATCTCGCCCCGTACTAAAGCAGTGCCGACTTAGCTCAGCTGGTAGAGCAACTGACTTGTAATCAGTAGGTCAACCGTTCGACTCGGTTAGTCGGCACCACTTTCCTTTTACCGAAAGTGAATTAGTAAAGAATTATCGTGGAGGGGTTCCCGAGCGGCCAAAGGGATCAGACTGTAAATCTGACGGCTCAGCCTTCGCTGGTTCGAATCCAGCTCCCTCCACCACTTTATTCTTGACGGTTAGAGGTAGTTTAAGAACAGGTTCCTAAAGCGGGCATCGTATAATGGCTATTACCTCAGCCTTCCAAGCTGATGATGCGGGTTCGATTCCCGCTGCCCGCTCCAATTATGGTGTTGCTGATATAGCTCAGTTGGTAGAGCGCACCCTTGGTAAGGGTGAGGTCGGCAGTTCAAATCTGCCTATCAGCACCAGTCATATGAATCTCCTTGAATACTTCCTTTATCTGTCAGAAAAAACTATTTGAAATTTGAAAAAATTAAATTAATCTACCTCTGGTGGATTATTTTCATATGTAATCTAGATACACAAAACTGATAGGTTCCGTCATGGCAAAAGAAAAGTTTGAACGCGTAAAACCGCACGTAAACGTTGGTACAATCGGCCACGTTGACCACGGTAAAACTACACTAACTGCAGCAATCC
>NZ_PNDP01000038.1:0-19980 GCF_005886415.1 Pseudoalteromonas sp. S327
AGCAGCATCGCCCGCGCGGAGAAAATTGCGATACTGAGAAAAAATCGATCGCAACCATCTTAAATGGTTTCAAACTAAGAACATACCCAAGACAATTTATTAAAAATTAGTTTTCACACAGTCTGGGCACAGAGCCGTCCTTCAGCTCTAACTCATTTTTGTCCAAAAACGAGTTTGTATGGACGTCTGCTTCTCGCTCATAGCAGTCTGCCTGATGAAGTCTAAACTTATTCACTTAAACTGTAAGATCTGATATGAGCTAGTACAGCTGATATGCTATTTACGACAAAGTCGCTCGGTAATTAGAGCGACATAATCCCTTGGTAATCACACTAGTACACCATTATGTTTTTAAATTAAAGCTGTTGTTTACTTAATAAACATCCAAATACCGGCAGCGATCATAAACAGGTTTTCTGTTAGGGAGATAAACCCTAGTGGTACGTTACTGTCACCGCCTACACACGCACATTTTAACTCTCGTTTATCTATATAGACTGCTTTTATCACTGAAACAGCACCAACCCCACCTATGAACAATGAAATAGGGGCAATAATATAGGCTGGTAATCCGGCTATCATTCCAATGCCAACAAATGCTTCTAAAAATGGGTAAACATAGGCGTACCTGACTACTTTCATAGCGACTAAGTCATAGGTTATAAATGAATTAGTAAAGCTAAATAAGTCTTGAAGCTTTTGTATTGCTAACACTGCCATTGTTAGGGCTACAAATAGTTCAGCGGTTTGCATTGATAATAAGCTATTATTCGCTGCAAAACTAAATGCCACACTAAGCAAAAAACTAACCGAAAAAATCGCAATCACGGGCGTGTAAGTTGTACCTTCTTGCCCAGCTTTTGGCTTATCAAAGTAATCGCGTAAGTCGTCATAGCCACCTATACGTTTATTATCAATAAATGTTTGAGGTGTAGTTTCTACACTGTGTTGTTTTTTAAATTCATCTGTTTGCTCTCGAGAAGTTAATAGCTGATCATCAACTGTATATCCCTCTCGCTCTAGTAGGTCTTTTGATTTTAAACCAAACGGGCAAATATGCTCATCTGTGGCCATTCTAAAAAGTTGGGCTGATTTACTCATGTTTAGCTCCCTTTTATGTATTGGTATAAAATTTTACTTAGCATTAAAATCCGGTACTGTCCTAGATTGTGCTTGCTCCTGAGTTTCTGCTAGGCCATTTTTCTCTATATCCTTTAGTAACCACTGCATTTCTTTAATCTCACGACGCTGTGCCTCAATAATATTTGTTGCAAGCTCTTGGACTCGCTTATCTTTGATTTTTGCCCTTTCACTGGTGAGTATTGCAATTGAATGATGTGGGATCATCGCCGACATCCATGAGCTATCATCAACAGTCGCTTGTGATCGAACTAAAAATAAACTTCCCGCAAATACGGTAACACTAGCAATGAGTACTGTTATATTTTTCTTTTTATCTTTATACATATTGAGCATGAAAAGTAGCATTATCACTGCCATCGTGGCTCCCATATAAAGCGCCATATAAGTACGAGTTTCACTAAAAAAAACATGACTTAGCTGATAAGTATTCAAATACATCAGTACAAACATGACTAATGTTGATGTGGCTATCATTAAGAAAAACTTTAAATACTGCGACATTAGATGGCTCCTTTCTATCATTTACTTTGTATATCATTTATACCAATGGGTAATTCTTACAGGTTATTAGGCGTAAACCCACTATATATTTAATCATTGAATCAATGTTTAATATTACATCAAGAGTTGTGCCATAAGTGTTAAAACTGCTCAGCGTATTTGCTAATATGCTTATAAGTATTCTGCTGTAAATCGTGCGTAAGCATTTCAATATTATATTTATAAAAGCGATCGCCTATTTCCATACCTGGCGTACCAGCAGGCATAGAGGGAACAGAGAGCCCTATCGTCTTTTCAGGATGTTGTTCAGCTAAAAACTGTTTTATATGTTTGGCGGGAACATGACCTTCAAATACAAATCCATCGGCTGAAACGGCTGTATGGCATGACCGCATATTTGGTTTTATTTGATACTGAGATTTAATCGTCCCCATGTCATTGACGTTAATTGCTTTTGTTTGAATATTGTTTTCGCTCAAATGAGCAATCCACTTATTACAACATCCACAATTTTTACTTTTATAAACGGTAAGCTCAATTTTAGGTTTTTCTGAATTCTCATAAGTTATTAATGCTTTATGTTGTTTTTCGATACTTATCGCCGAAAATGACATAGTTAATGATAAAAATAACGCTGAGGTAATGTAGATTACTCGCATTGTTAACTCCTTAATTTGACCAATGAATATGAGTGATTTTCCAACCTGTATCGGTGTTTTTTAATGTGATTGATTCCATTCCCATAGACTTAATATCTTTTCCTTTGTACTTTCCTTGAGTTTTACTTCTTGAAATTGAGTAAGCTATGTCTCCATTTGTGTAAACTTGATGCTCTAGTAGTTCACTATTAACAGCACTTAAGAATTTCATATCCGCTATCATATGATGTTTCGCGTATTCATCTGCAGAACGCTCAACACTTCCGCCTTCAAAAATGATGACATCGTCGGCCAGTAATTTACGTGCAGCTTCGCGATTGCCTTGTTTTAGAGATGCATGAAATAGGCTGACTGTTTTTGCAGCCTCGCTATCAACATTGACAAAGGCCTTGCCTTTTTTTGAATATTTTTCATCGTCATGTGCACTAACAGTAAAAGAACTAACAGTGCTAAAAATTAGTAGCAATAAAATTTTTAAATTAAAGGATTTAATTAACATACGTTTCCCTTTTTATTAATCGTTAAATAGGCGGACCAACAAGTGTGGTAAATACACTTGTTGTAATAAGTACAAACAGGGCAATTACTATTTCAACAGTAATCGAGCGTTTTAATATACTTATATGGTGTTGTTGAGTGATTTGCGGGACTAAAAAAAGCTTATGCCATGCACCTAGGAACAGCATCGCGCTGACGAGTAACAGCTTTAATAAAATTAGTTGCCCATAATCTGATGTAAACAATGCAGAAAATGACTCTAGGTACCGCAGGAGCAGAGTTAAGCCCGAAATAAGTAGTACAAATACAATAACAATAGCGAGTTGACCAAAGTAATGCATTAACCGCTTTACTTCACTGGTAGGTAGTAAAGTGCAGCTTTTGTAAAGCGGCCACAATGACCCTAACCAGCTCGCTATGGCAATAAGGTGAAAGGTTAAAATACTTTTCACTAACCCATTTTCGTTTGCACTGTGCCCAGTAAAAGTGAAGCTATAAGCGATAAACCCAAGCATGATGAGTATAACGGCACCGTTTTTATAACCTGCTACGTTATCATCTGATTCCACATTCCACATACATGCGCTAATTAGAGCAATAATAAGCGCTGGTATTCTAAACGTTGCTTGGTCACCTATGACTGATTGCCAAATAATTTCAAGCATAAAGGGGTCAAACATTCCCATAAAGCCTGATTCAGCCATTGCTCCAGCTTCTATTGGTACTTGTAAAAGTGCAGCAATACTACCTGTAACTACACACGTAATTTGCCAACGTTTTAAGAACTGATAAAAGCTAGTTAAGTGATGCCCTGCAACATTGCTGTTGCCACACATAAAGCGCATTAATAAAGTGCCCGCAAGCCCTGCAATTGCTATATAGCTTGCTAGTTTTAATAATAGTAAGAGTACTGACCATTCACTTAATTGCATTATGTTGCTACTTAATGATTATGTTTGCTGTGGGTATTAGATTGTTCTTGCATCATCTTATGCGATTCACTTTTGTGTACCATAAATCTAAACGTGTCGGTCATTTTATGTCCATCACCACCCAGTGCTGTCCATTTAACCGTGTAAGTGCCTTGGGCTAGGCTCGGTAATGACCAATTAAAGTCTGTGCTTGGGGTGGCGCTGGGTTTGAAATCAAAGTTTATTGATTTATTTTTTTCATCTTTGATGATGACTTTTGCTAGCCTTACTTCACCACCAAAAGTTAACGAAAGTTGCTCTGGGCTTTTCATTAACATGGCTTCTTGCGCAGGTGTTGATTGCTTGAGTGATATATGCGCTGATGCGGAAAATGTAAGCACTAAACCTAAAATGGCTACTGCAGAATTAAAAAACTTCATAATTACCTCTTATTTAAAATGATTAAAACCAAAATTTAATACCCGCAACAAATGCGGTGTTGTTGCTACTTTGTCCACTTGATGTGGCATAGTCGGCTGTATTGCCAAATTTATTGCTCCATTCAACGCCAATATAGGGCGCAAACTGGCGTGTAAATTCATAACGAACCCTAAAGCCAATCGCGCTGCTTGATAGGCCACTTCCAAGTTCGTTTTGTTTATCGTTTTTGCCATAAAGTGTAATTTCGGCTCGCGGTTGTATAATTAGCTTTTGCGTGAGTAATAGTTCGTACTCTGCCTCTAACGTAAATGCGGTATTGCCTCGCTCACCTACGTATGCTGTCATATCAAGTTCAAACCAATAAGGGGCTAAACCTTGTAAGCCAAAAGCTAACCATTGCCGATTTTCACCTTCTTTATTGTAATCAAGACGAACACCTGCTTGAGTATCCCAATATGCTGATACGGCGTGACCCCATAAAATATCGGTTTGGTTTTCTTCAATACTTCCTTCGCTGAAATCACCCTCGGTTTTAATTACCAATCGATCAAAGGTAGTGCCGTACCATGCTTGTAAGTCAAATACACCTGCGTTTGCTTGCTCGTTATATTCAAGACGATCGCCTAGTAATGCGTAAAATGGATGCTCATCAGCGAGTGTTAATCGCTCATTGCCCTCAAGCGCATATGGGCCTTCTGTTAAAGTTGTTCCCGCAGAGTAAGCATGGGGGTCTCTTGCATCTTTAGGTGCACTTCCTCCTTGTGGTTGCATCTTAGCGCTATTCATTTGTGCCATTTCACTTTGCGCTAATAAAGGGAAACTAATTAATGAAGCCCCTGTTAACATTAATAAACCTAATGATTTAGATAGTTTTAATTGTTTCATGATACGACTACCTCTCTAAACATGCCGGCATCCATATGGAATAATAAATGGCAATGCCAAGCCCAGCGACCTACATCGTGAGGGGTGGTTAAAAAGCTGATTCTTTGTGCGGGTTGAACAGGTATCGTATGACGTCGCACTTGCACATCACCTTGCTCGTTTTCTAAATCACTCCACATACCATGCAAATGCATAGGGTGCGTCATCATGGTATCGTTTTGTAAAATAACTCTTAAACGTTGGTTATGCTTCATATGCACTGGCGTGCTTTTACCAAATTCTAAGCCATCAAATGACCAGCTATAACGTTCCATATTTCCGGTTAAATGCAGCTCAATTTCAGCTTCTGGCTCTTGCTGGTTAGTGATCCCTTCAAGTGAGTGTAAATCTGCAAGTGTTAAAACACGACGACCATTTTTACGTAAACCAATACCAGGATCATCAAGATTTGTTCTCGGCATATCAACGCGCATATCAACTGAAGCTCCATACTCCGTTTTTGCATGACGCACTTTAGGGCTGGCAACTGCCAATGGGTTTTCAGACATACCATGTTTGCTATGATCCATCGCCATTGCACCGTGATCCATAGCGCTATGATCCATTTCTTTAGAGTTCATACCTGACATGCCAGCCATACCTGCCATTGCAGAATGCTCACTGCCGTGGGTCATATTGCCCATCATATCGGTCATCGTTAACCATTCAACAGGGTCAAGTGCAGGTACTGGCGCATCAATATTAGGCGAGCTTGATAAAGTTCCTTTTGCGTAACCAGAGCGATCCATACTTTGAGCAAAAATCGTATAGGCATCATTTTTAGGCTCAACAATTACGTCGTAGGTCTCACCAGGGCCGAATCTAAATTCATCAACTGTCACTGGTTCAACGTTTTGCCCATCAGCTTGTACAACTGTTAGTTTTAGTTCTGGAATACGAACGTCAAAAAAAGTATTGCTTGAGCCATTAATAAACCTAAGTCTTACTTTTTCTCCAACTTTAAACATTCCTCGCCAATTTGACATTGGCGTACTACCGTTCATTAAAAAGGTCATTGCTGATGCAGATAAGTCAGCTAAATCTGTAGGATTCATTCTCATTTGATTCCACATTTTGCGGCGTTGCAAAGCATTCGAAACACCGCTATTTGAAACGTCATCAAAAAATTCTGGAACAGTGGGCTGATTGAAGTTAAATACATCACTCTGTATTTTTAATTTGCGGAACAGCGCCATTGGGTCATCATCAGTCCAATCAGATAATTGAATAACATGCTCGTTATCTGCACTAATAATATCTTTTTCTCGCGGTTCAATAATTAATGCACCGTACATGCCAGTCATTTCTTGAAAGCCACTATGTGAGTGATACCAATATGTACCGCTTTGTTGTAATTTAAATTTATAAACAAAGGTTTCGCCAGGCATAATGCCTTTAAAACTGATACCAGGTACGCCATCCATTTGATACGGTAAAATAATGCCATGCCAATGAATTGAACTCGGTACTGATAACTTATTTGTTACTCTAATAGTAACGTCATCGCCTTCTTTGAGGCGCAAGGTAGGGGCGGGTATAGAGCCATTGATAGTTGTCGCCATACGTACTACGCCAGTAAAGTTAACCGGCGATTCATCTATAACCAGATCAATTACTTTGCCGCTAAGTTCGGGCACAGTGCCTGTTATTGTTCCTGCTACTAAAGATGATGCAGCATGTAATACACTCGGAAAAGCAGCAAGTACACCTCCTGCAATTAAGCCTTGAACAAATCGTCTTCGTGGTGTGCTAACCTGTTGTGATGACTTTTTAAACCCCATTTCCTTACTCCTTCATACCAGAATATGTATTGAGTATAGAAAATAGACCTGTCTTAAACATGACGCGAACATTACAAAGTTGTAATGTTGGTGTCATGTTGCTGTAGTGACAGATACTGCATAATATTTGCAGAGGTAGTTGTTAGGACTTTAATGAAGGAATTGTATGCGCTTATTAGTTGTTGAAGATGAATCAAAGACAGGAGATTATTTAAAACAGGGACTAAGTGAAGCTGGTTTTCAGGTTTCTTTGGCGCGCAATGGACTTGACGGTCATCACCTAGCAATGACCGACTTATTTGATGTAATAATACTTGATGTCATGTTACCTGACGTATCCGGTTGGAAAATTTTACAGTCGCTACGTGAAGCAGATAACAAAACCCCAGTACTATTTTTATCTGCTCGCGATAGTATAGACGATAGAGTAAAGGGGCTCGAACTTGGTGCTGATGACTATTTAATAAAGCCTTTTGCTTTTGCTGAAGTTTTAGCAAGAGTACGCACTCTTATTCGCCGTGGTGTAGTACAAACAGTTGACGATATACTGATAGTTGCTGATTTAGAAATGGATATTCCAAAGCGAAAAATACAACGTGCAGGCAAGCGTATTTTATTGAGTAATAAAGAGTTTAGCTTACTTGAACTATTGTTACGGCGCGAAGGTGAAGTACTGCCACGTTCGTTAATTGCTTCTCAAGTATGGGATATGAATTTTGATAGCGACACCAATGTGATTGATGTTGCCATTCGTAGGCTAAGAGCAAAAGTTGATGATGACTTTACTGTTAAATTAATTCATACGGTTCGTGGTATGGGCTATAAATTAGAGGTTGAAACTGATGACTATTAAGTCACGGCCTTTATCACTTACGATGCGTGTTGTGTTGTTTGTGGCTGTAACCGTTATTGCGTGCTTAACTTTAGTTGCCACCTTAATAAATAGTTCGATAAAACATCATTTTTTCCAGCAAGATAGTAGTGAACTGCATGTTATTAATCAATCTATTGAATTAGTTTTAAGACAACAGTATAAATCAAACCTGAAACTTAAAAATGAATTATCTAACGCTGTAGCGGGTCATCACGGTGTTTACTATCAGGTAAATACCGCAAAAGGAGAGCTCATTTTTCAAAGTTCTGAACGAGATTTTAGTGATTTTGTAATGAGTGCTAATGCTTCAGCTGGCTTTAACCGTAACAACATTACCTCATGGCAAAATGATACCCACACCTACCGAGCTCTGGTGAGTAATTTAAGTACTGGGCAACAGCAATACAAAATTACTACAGCGATAGACATGAGCTTTCATTTACACTTTCTCAATCAATTTCAACAAAGCCTTTGGGCTATTATGTTTGGCTCTGCGGTACTCATTTTATTGGTGGCTTGGTTTGCTATACATCAAGGATTGAACCCTTTACGAGGTTTGAGTCAGAAAATGCATGACATCCAAACTAATAAGATGGATGTAAGGCTTGATGAAAATAAAGTGCCTATTGAGCTTGTTAATATGGTGCAGTCGTTTAACTCGATGCTCGACAGGCTCCAAGGTGAATTTATTCGTTTATCAAATTTCTCTAGTGATATTGCGCATGAGTTACGTACTCCACTAACAAATATAATCACTCAAACACAGGTTGGTTTATCTAAAAAAAGACAGTTGTTAGAGTATCAAGAATTATTGTTTTCTAATCTAGAAGAGCTGGAACGACTAACTAAGATGGTTAGTGATATGCTTTGGCTTGCAAAAACTCAGAATGGACTGGTTAAACCCGTTCAAAATACTCTAAAAAGCCATGATGAAATTGAAGCATTATTTGAGTACTTTGATGCTTTGGCTGAAGACTCATTGATTACATTTAAGAAAAAAGGTCAAAACCTTTGTTTTTATTGTGACAAATTACACTTTCGCCAATTATTATCAAACCTCCTATCCAATGCAATAAGGTATGCCCCAAAAGGCTCATCAATCACAGTAAATAGTGAAATATTTACCGCTGATAAAATATGTATTTCAGTGATTAATACTGGGGAGAGAATACCTTCTGAGCATTTACCTTATTTATTTGACCGCTTTTATCGACCCGATAAATCGCGCCAACGACACAGCGATGGAGCTGGTTTAGGGCTTGCAATAGTTAAAGCTCTAGCGCAAGCAAACGGTGGAAATATAGAGGTCAGTTCAAATAATCAAACTACCAGCTTTAAAGTTTTTCTAAATTTAGCTAAAAGCTAATTATTAAATTTAATAACCCAATGTTTGCTTGTACCTCTAGACTTCCCAGCTTTCATTAAACACCGGTTTATAAACTTAAAGTACAAAACGGAAGTAAACTTCCGGTTTCTAACCCAATATTGCTATATTTCGGAAGCAAACTTCCGTTTATAGGAATTCAAAGGTAGTTATCGGAAATATACTTCTGTTTTTGAAAGCGTTGGCCTAGATAGCTATATGAGCCATTTTTCGGGGTCTTATTTGAGCGAAAAGCGGAGGGTCGGGTAAACTCGTTTTTGGACAGAAACGTTTTAGAGACCGCGGCCCTGTACCAATTGCGCGGAAATTCGCTCAAAAATATTAAACGTCTGCTGGCTGGTAATAAGCAGACGTTTAAGCGACTCAGATTTTCGCTCTTTGGTAGGTACAAGGTTGGGTAAGCCAGAGGCGCAGCCAACATTTTGAAATGTTAAATCGCATTATTAGGATTAAATTCGTTCGAACCTACCTACGCAGGAGACTAAAAATCAATTACATCATCCAGCTGTTGACTTAAGAACGTATCGGATAGCACATGCCACCTCCAAAAAACAGAAAATGGATAATGTGACTTTATCATTTGTGATAGCCTATCTTTAGCCAATGCTTTTTCAGCAGGCGTGTATTTTTTCTTTTTCAACGTTAATCTATATTCTTGAAATTCAACATGTAGTTCAAACAACTTATCCATAAGTACAACTCTTGTTATACCTCTCAATGGTGTATTTTTTTCGTTGTAACACCTATTCAACAACTCTACTGTGTTATCAGCCTGAGGACTATTAATTTGGGCTGTAACTTCAATATCAGCGTCAGGGCAACTAGGTAATAGGCACTTAATCCCCCTAAGAACATCAAGATTTACATCGCAACAATCAAGAAGGTCGGTGTGTCTCGTTCCTTTTATACTGTTACAACGACCACAAGAGTAATAAAGATTATCCCAGTCATATTTTTTTGCCAGATCTCCCATGTGGGGATCAAAATGTTCTATTTCGGGATCCGCAAGTTCATCTTGCTCACACAAGTAACACTTTCCGTGAAACATAGGTTCTAAAATGTCTATTACATCTTGTGCGTTATACTGGTTTCTATTGAGGCTTGCTGGTGCAGGAGCCACCCTTTCCACGTTGAACACTAATCTTCATCCATGTCTGCTAAAACATTAACCGCCTGTAAATAGAACGATTTTTCTCTATTATTTAACTTATCTGATAAAGGTTCTATTTTATTAATTAACTGTTCTAATCTAGAACGGTCTATCCTTTCAGAATTTGTAATTTCAGAAAGCTCAGAAATCATATTTTCCAATAGTAGTGATGTTGGCTTAATCCCCAAAACCCCCTCTAAAACAGCGGAATATGAGTAAAATGATAGATCTTCATCCATTTGTGCATTTTTTTCCATATCAAAAATAACAGCATTGTCACCTGACATCAGGACAAAAGGAGAATGAGTGGACACTATAAATTGCACATTTGGAAATAGAGATGAAAGAAAAGGTAAAACCTTCCTTTGAAGAGATACATGTAAGTGAACATCTATTTCATCGATAATCACATAACCAGCTATAGAGTGAGGCGAATAATCAGAGACTTCGGTTTGCATCAATAACTCAACAAAAACCTTGAGTATTGCAGAATAGCCTGATGATAAATCCCTAAATGAAAAAGGTTCTTTACCTTCCTGTTTTATTTCATAGTTAAGAGTATCATCATCAAATTCAATATCAGTAGAATCATCATCTAAGAGTACTCTTAAGGATTTTACAAATTGAGCTTTCCATTCTTTCAACTCTTCTGTTACAGAGTGATCATTTTTCTTTTCTCTTAAAGCACTTTTGACCTCCCAATTAGCTAAAAATCTTTCTATAAAAGAACCAGCATTAGGGTTTTTACCTTGCTTTGACTGTGCTTTTATTTGGTTTCTTTCTTGCTCCAAAGAGCCAATATTTTGTACTGCTTGGAAAGATGAAACTCTATTTGCAGCAAAGAATAAAATTAGTTCTAAATTATCTTCTAAATTGAGTTCATCAACCTCATAACTAATATCTATGCTTTTAACAACATTTCCTTTTGAATTTTTTTGCTTAACTGACAAAAATTGTTCGAACTGCCGCCTTTGCTGCTCTTCTTGATTTTTAAACTGATTCTGCTGTTGCTCAATTTGAGCTTGCAGGTTTTTAGGATCAATATTTCTTTGAAAAATCTCTAGGTTTTTTTCTTGTTGATCAATACTTCTCAGAATATTGGCCTTGTTGCTTGGATTTGATTCCAATTGAGAATTCAAACTTTCTAGCGTACGCATAGTATTTTCAATGTGTTGCTGCATACCACCTTTATTGTTTTCGAAGTTGACTTTAATATTTTCTATACTTTTTTCTAAAGAAGCTTTCTGAATTTCTTGATTTTTTAAATATGCTAGATAATTATTTTTATAATTTTTAGCCTTACTTAAAACAGTGAAAATGGTATCAAGTAACTGAGTTTTACCACTGCCATTTTTACCTGTAATAATTAAATCACTTTTATTGAGCGTGATATCAATTGATTTTTCAGTAAAAGGAATAATTCCATTTATCTTTTGAACGTACATTAATAATCCCTAGAAGTCGAAAATTTTTTAAATCAATAGGTTATGTGAACAAATATTAGCTTTTTTGAGGTTAACTTAAAAGGTATTTTATCTTTCATTTTTTTACCTTTTAAAGGCCAGATCAAGCCCGTGTACGTTGAGCCGAACTAAGGTAACCCCAACAATATCGCCTACAAATTAATCAAAGCCTCCGCTCTTCTTCAACTGTACTTACAGAAAATTAACAATAATACCTATGAACTGCATTGATATGGTTAGCCGACACTGAAACATTTGGCAGTTAGCGCCCGCTTATTGCTTCTTTACGACGCTCGACTAAACTCACTTTGGGGCAGAAATGAGTTAAATCGGAAAGGCAGCTCATGGCAAAAATGCGTCTGTTCGATTTGGTTGACTCTATTTGTTCAAATCTGACAGTTTTGGTTAGGTCTTATTAAATGAATTCATTCCGCGCTTATCTTGTTAAGCAAAAATGCTAACTAAATCACTATTAAAAGAAAGTCCGCTTAAGCTATTTTCTTTAATCAGAGATTTAAACGCGGCATTGCAATAAAGTGCTGTCCCACCTTGCATGCATGATTTAAAGACAAGGTTTTTGTCTGATTTAAATGATAAGGATTTGAGGCCATCCTCAATACCATTCAGGTAAGCCTTTTCAGTAAGAGATTCGTCTTCTTCTTCGAAAAAGAGAGGATTAAATAAAATTAGCTCTTTATCACACCTAAGCGGTATAAACTCCCCGTAAACTTGCAGATAGTTCCCTAGGGCAATATACGCTTTTTGGTTCAAAACAAGGTAATTCGAAAATAAGTTTACGTCGTAGGCTTGCTTTAAAGCTTCTTTTTCAACCTTGCAGCTAAATCCGTTTTTGACTATATCCGCTATTTTAGTTTTGCCGCTAGGAAAGCCAATCTTGGCTAATATTACTGCTTCTTTATAACTGAGGTTATTTTCTTCGGCAATTTGGTCTGCCATCGATACGATATCTAGGTCAATTATATCGTATGTTCTATCTGGTTTGTGCAATTTATAAATATCGAGTTCCTTTCCCATAAGTAATCCTTTGTGAAGTAATATTTGTGCTTATTAAAGATTAATGAGGCCAGAATATCAACTCCTTCGGTAACGCAAGCAGAACCTCATTGGATATTAGCCAAATTTTATTAGGCTGGATTACTATGGGAGTGCGCGTTAGTTATACCTGTACTCTATTCATTTATTAGCTTTTACTGTATTCATTTATTAGCTTTTAATGTATTCATTTATTAGCTTTTAATGTAGAACTAGCAACATTTACATAATACAGATTCTCATCTTTGCCTACCAAAGCCCCTAAATATCTTCCCTTATGTAGAGCTCACGACCCCCAAAAGTAAAATATAATAGATAGATTACAAGGCGTTAATCGCCTTATTTATCTTCCATAATATCTTTAAGTGCAATGCGTTTTAGCTGAGTGCCATCGCGATACCCTTTTACTAATAATTCATCTAATACAGCGCCGGTGTAAAAGGTATAGCCATTTTCTTCATCAACGGGAAGCTCATAAACAGAGCCTGATATTTGAGGCCAAATCCAATAATTCCCACAGGCTGATAAGTGGGGTAGAACCATTGAACCTGAGCTTACTCTCCATTCATCATCATTTTTCCACGAACAAAACAACACATAGCAGGGTTTGCTATCAATAGTTTGAAACGTTAAAACAACCCACCCTTCTGGCTTGTGTTTCATATGTCACTCCATCTTGTTTACAAAAAAATTTAAGCCTCCATTAACCTTAACTTAATAAAAGAGAACACCCCCTCTTTTTTCTTAAAAAAACACAAAAAATAAAAAAAAAGCACATATTCACACTCAGTTAATATTAATTGTAGTGGAGATTTATTGGATTTTAAGACCCAAATCGAAGAAGTTAGAAGAATATAACCTAGTGGTCTGACCAGTTTAACCTTCTCTATTTCTGCAATATCTGCAATCATAGTGACTGCCTTTTGAAAAGCATCAACTTTGCTGGGTCCAGGTGTGAAATTTTAAATTTAAGCTTTTGGGGGTAGCGCGGAATATTAATTACGCTTTGGGTGTTTTACTTGAACATAACAACGTCATGTTAAACACAAACATAAAATCGGTTTGGATAAGGTAAAAACAACTCGAGAAACCTTTACAGTACTTTAAAGATAAATTTTTTTTGAGAATAAATAATTTGCTCGTAGAAAAAACATTGAACTTAACTTTTGAATTTTAAAGTGAGATTAACCCTTGAAAATAAAACAAAATTTTCAGTGGCTCCAAGGATTGATAAGCCTAATTATGACGAAAGGAATAATGTAAAAATGCTTACCAAGAACAACTATTCTAAAGATAAACCTTTTAATTTATCACCCATTATCTATAGTGTAAAGACATTTATTTTTTGGGAGGTAAAATTATGACCGTTACAAAGACGAACGCTAACGTTCACAGAGGTCGATTTGTTATACGATTTTACTCCCATAAAAATCAGTGCGCACTTAATCCCGAGTCATTTCAGGAGCTGATCCTGGCTTTTAAACTGGAATGTGACCCTAATGTGAAGCTGTTTGCCACCCAACCAGAGCAAATAGAAGTGACTATAGACAAAAAAGTTTACCGCTATACACCCGACTTCTTAGTGCTATATCATTCTGGCTTCGCTGAATATATTGAAGTTCATCATGAGTCTCAGGTTGATAAAGAGTATCACTCGAAAATTCATCTTTTTAATGAGTACACCCGAAAAAAAGCACAAATAGGTTTACGGTTAATCATCGTCGATAAGCTCAATACTATCTTTATGGCGAACCTTAATCTGATAACAATGTATTACTCGGAGCATTCATTCCCATTAACAATGCTGCCTGATGGAGATTTAACCTTTGGTGAACTCATCGAATGCTTGGAGGGTATAGCTAAAAACCCAGTGGCAGAGGCTTATGGACTAATTGCATCAAATGTATATAAATTCGATATGGAGAAGCCGTTAAACGCCTCTACTACATTGATGCGAGGTCACCTCAAATGATCGGATATGCTACGGGTACTGACTTGACTAATAAGTACGGTAACGTTGAATCTATTGCGTTTGTTGACAGTACATCAATACTCCTTTCCGGTGATGGTATAGAGACTAAGAAGCGCCTATTACCTCGAGACGACTTTGAGAAATCAATTGATGATCAAGGCTTTATATTAAGAAACGCACAGCATCCACATATTGAACTAACAGAATATCAAAAGTTAACGGTTACATCACGATTGATGTATCAATCTATCTTGAAAGAACTGGTTAGTGAAGGATACCCTGCTACAACCAAGAAGACATATGATGAGCTCATCAAACGAGTCGAGAGCCAACATCCTGCAACTATTGCCACAAAACACCCGCAATGGAAAACGGTATGTCGCCATTGGCGCGTATGGGTTCAATCAGATTTTAATGATGAGGCGCTTGCGGGAGTGAAGCGTAATAGGCCTATACGGCTAAATGCGGCCACTGAGGCTTTCATACAGCACTACATCGCTACCGTCTATTCGTGTAATAACTCTGCTTTCAAAGGCGCATATTACAGTAACTATAAACGAGAAGCGCAAGAAGCTAGCTTGAAAAATAATGAGATTCAAATCGCATCACAACGCACCTTTTACCGCCGGTTACAAGAGCTTACTGATGCCGAAAAACTTGCTAATTTTAAAGGCCTTTCACAAGCGGAAATCAATAAGCGACTAACAACGCTACGTAAACGAATAAAAACCTATTACGCAATGCAGCGCGTTGAATGCGACCGTGTTGTGCTAAATATGTGTTTAATTGACGACAAAACAGGTCTTCCGACACCGCCTATTTCTTTGTATGTAGCAATAGACGTATACACACGCGCACCTATCTCTGTGGTGCTTAGCTTTGAACCTGAAAACTCTGCCGGTGGGCTTAACCTTTTACGTCAAATATTTATGGCGGATAGTAATCTTACAATGAATGGACGCAAACCGACTACATTGATTATGGATAATGGCCCAGGGTTTAATAATCGTTTGATAAAAAAGGCTGCGGAGCGACTTGAGTTAAATATTCATTATACACCATCAAATCAACCTGCTAAGAAGCCATTCATTGAGTCATTTTTTAACGTATTAAGAGATCACTTTTTTTCAGGTATGAAGATTGAAACGCAAAGTGGTGAGACGAGTATTGGATTTCAAAGTTATTCAGGAAAACGTACTAACCCGAACTCACTCGACACAATTCCATTAGCTAAACGTGCGGATATAAAGGTATCTGATTTTACAAAGCTACTGAATATATTTTTGACAGAATACATGCACAAACACCATAAACAGGCTGGCCATACGCCTATCAAAAAATGGAATCAGTCCATTATTGATACGCCTATGCCTTCATTCACATATGATCAGCTACAACATTGCTTCCACGTGTCCAGAGCCCAGGCCTCACATAAATTACAGCAACGTGGAACTATCAGATGTTTAGGTCAAGATTATTACAGTGATGAGCTAAAACAACTATACGCGGCTACTAAAACAGACATGGAGCTGGGTGAAAACCCCTCTGTTTATGTGTTTCATGACGACCTAGATGCCAGAAAAGTAACAGTTCAAGCAACACTGCCTGGCGAGAACAATCCTGTGGAAATAGTGGCTGATAATATTGACCATCATGATACTAAACTACCAGTCAGCTTTGCTGAACTAAATGGCAATCAAACTCTGACCCAACTCGGAATATATACAGAAACTTTCTCCCATACTCCTACTGGTCACTATGTCGGTGAAATAACTGAATTCGTAAAGCAAAAGCCCAAACGCAAACAGCACAGAGGCCCGAAGGTAGCGTCTTTCAATAAAAATACGAAAGAGAACTTATCCATTGTAGAGCGAATAAAAAAATCTCATAAAGTGAATGAACTTAAATCACAGATATCGCACTCAGGTGAACAAGATACCTACGCAGATACGATAGTGAGCAAAACCAGAGAAATGGCCTCTACCCGTTATAATGATGATGAAGGAAATGAAAAACAATGGTAACTATGCCCAGTACAATTTTCGCATGTGACATACAAATGAAGATATGGCAAAGGATAGCGGAAATCCACAATATGTATCACGTACCTTCAGAGGATAAACGAGCTCAACTTATTTATGGTGCCTCGGGTGCTGGCAAGACGTATATATTAAAGCAGTATCACGCTCAGTTTTTACCTGTTACTAAGCCAGAAAAAACGACAAAACCAATCTTTTATGTCGCTTTTAAGGAGTTTAAAAAAAGTACTGCAGAGATAACTCGATTTTTAATTTCAGAGCTAGACGGAACAACACAAAATTCTCGCACTACTGCAGCTGAATTGGATGCCCAACTTATCTCACTTCTCAAAGGCCTAGAAGTGGAGCTAATCATTCTTGATGAAATTCAGAATATTGCCTCAAGTTATGATGGGATAGAGTTTCAACGAATTATTAAATATTTTTGCTATCTGATCGATAGCAACAAGATCCGTTGTTCGATTATTTTCGCCGGTACAAGCAGTGCTAAGCGCCTTATTACATTTGGTAGAACCGCCGGTAAATTTGACGATGACGAGCAGATGTCTCGTCGACAAATGCGCCCCATTGAAATTAAGCCAATCCTTCCTAAAACGAAAAACTGGATTGCCTGTTGTAATTGGTTCATTCAACAAGTTGGGTTGCCAAATTTAACAAAGGATGAGCACAGTGAGCTACTTGATCGTATTTACCTTGCGTACAGTGAGCACACCATGAGTACAATGCGCGATTTATTTTTACGTAATAACACACGAAATGCAAAAAACTATGATCAGCTTATAGAAGCCTTATTTGAAAACTTTGAGAAATATGCAATTGGGGCTGTCAATCCATTTGATTATGAACTTTTAACAAAAAACAATTAGATGCATATCTAAATGAGCAAGATAAAAACCTTAGAAGTCAGTTCTATTCGGGGTTATGCTAATGCGTTTCCCAATAAAACCCTCTTACTATGAAGCGGAGTCAGGTATTGGTTATGTACTTCGTTTACTTAAAAGAAATGGCATACAATCAGAATCTCGCGTACTCAATAAGGCTATGCTAACCAGTATCATCAAAGGTAGATCAACAAAGAACGGACTCCTTGATCACCTTATTCCTATAACTCGCACTTTATCATCATTAAAGATAAAGTGCTGGACACATGCGAGATTGCTAACGCCACAAGTTTGTCCAGATTGTGTTAACCAATATGGGTATTTTAGGGCCCAGTGGCAAAATCCATTTTTACGACACTGTATTATTCATGAGTGTGCCCTGTTATCCGAATGCCCTCATTGCAATTCACCGCTGCAATTTACCATTAATCTTCTAAATGGCCGCTGCACATCACCTTTGTGCGGCTTACGCTTAACGCATATGCCATTGAATAATCAATTAAAATCACCTGAACAAGTCCACGATGCATACCTCATAGCTAAAGTGATAGTTGACGATAGTAATACACGAACGAGTTTCCCACCAAAGGAGATTACCTCCACATTATTAAATAGAGCGGCTGATATTCTTAATAACCCAGATAGTGCTAGAGTATTCTTAAGTGAAAGGGCTAAACGTGTACCAACAGATCTACCGTTGAACATTGAGTTTCACAAAATTGAAATTATTGTTCAGAATTTGCTATGTGAATGGGGGTCATTATCCACACTATATGAAATGTATAATAGCGAGTATATTCGTTCAAAAGCTCCCATAACTCAGCTTTGGTTTGAAGCTCAAACAGCCTCCTCTATAATTGGGGTAACGTTTAAACAAATCGCTCTTTTAGTCGAAGTTGGATTGATAAGAACTGATTCAAAAAAGGCCTTAAGAACAGATACTCGCGTTGAAATATCAGGTGTTTATACCTTTTTAGCCGAGTTCAGCCACAATAAAGATTACGTCCCCCTTTCTGAGCTACGTCGCTTTATGGCTCTTCATAATATCTGTATAACTGATGTACTGATAGCTGCTAAAAATAAAGAATTATCAATAACATACAAACCTTCATTAGACTTAATGCATTCCATACACGTTTTGCCTGAAGCATTCGATACCTTTTGTAAATTACATACTCAACTTATAAGAGATAAAACGATGTCCGTTGCAAACGTAGCTGAAGTCACCGGTATACCAAAGGTAGAACTAATGAGGTTGATTAATACCGGTAAGCTCAGGCCCGTTTACATTCATGGCAATAATTCAAAACGTATACTTAATTGTGATACTTTGAAGTTGGCGAAAACGCAAAACAAACAGCTATCACTCGACATTTAGTACTTTGTAATTTCAACTTTAATTTTTAGGCCGAGACATGTTCTCGGCCTATGCTTTATTAATAACAATACCGGCAGTTCACTAAAACTAATCGACTGAATATCAATAAGTTTAACTTTCCCTTTTTTAATAAAAGTTTAGTAATTTCATCCATAACTAAACCTAAATCAAACCAAATTTGAATTAACTCAACATTACAAATGAAGCTTCGCATATCTGCATTTTAACTTTCACTTAAATGGCTTCATTTCTCTTTATCCTAAAAATCCATTTTCTAATCGATTTACTACACTTTTACTAAGTAAATATTAGCGTATAGTGTTCGCCACTAATTTACCGAATACAGAATCTACTTAATTATGTGCTCATTAATATCAAGTCAGAGTTCTTCAGTGGCAGAATGAGAATATGCAAGGCAGAATGAGAACTTTTTGGCTGGATGAGAATTTGTGTTGGGGCAGTTTTTAGCTATAAATAATTCTCAATTTAAGAGGCGCAGTACCCATAAAGAATACAAGCTAAGTTATTGTTTTGAAATCTTATTACTTGGCTGAGATTCTCAAGTTATATGGCGCCGATCAAAACTGATCAGTGCCACTTAAATCGAGAATTCACGGCGCGTTGAGAACTTATTGATTTATAATAAAATATGGCACTTAAATTGAGATTTATTAACTTAATTACACTCTAAAAATAATTATGTTTTTTATTAGGTAAATTTCTTAAACAACGAGAAATCGCTTACAAACATCTATTACAGTAAGTGATTTTAAGTGGTAATTTGCCTATCTGTTATACGAAAGCTAATCGGGTTTACTTCGAGGTAGAGTTTATTTAGGCCGATGCTTGCCAGAGGAGCGACAGCGCATCTTTATTTTTCATTACATAAAGAACTTCTATTCTTGCTCAGTTATAGCCGTGGATTGCA
>NZ_PNDP01000039.1:0-20309 GCF_005886415.1 Pseudoalteromonas sp. S327
AGGCGATAACGTAGCATAAATACCAAACATGCGCTGCCCGTAGGGTTTTTTCTAGGGGCTATTACCTTTTTGTTGCCTACATGGATGTAGGTAAGGGGCGTGAGCAGGACGCGGAAGCTTTGCTTGGTTTTTACTTAGCCCACTAGGTTACAAATCTCGCGCCGCGATTTAATCGCCCCTAGATTGAACAAATTTCAATCCACAAAGGCCAACACGCCCCTAGATTTAGAACATAATTTCATAGTGGAAGTAGAATGGATCAATATATTGAATTTATTACAAATCATCCTATTTTAAGCCTAGCTTGGGTTGGTCTTGTATTCCTTATTGTAAGCGGCTGGATAAAGAGCAAGTTTTCAGCAGTGAGAGAAATAAACCCACAGCAATTAACACTTCTTATTAATCGTGAAGATGGCAAAGTAGTTGATATTCGTGCTCAAAAAGAATTTAACGCAGGTCGTATTGCGGGTGCTGAACACTTAAGCCCTGAAAAAGCAAAACAATCTGACTTTTCAAGCCTTGAAAAGCACAAGAGCAAACCCATTATACTAGTATGTGCCACAGGCATGACTGCTCAAGGTATTGCTAATGCAATGCATAAAGCAGGCTTTGAATCGGTTTATGTATTATCAGGTGGTATGGGGTCGTGGCAATCTGCCAGCCTTCCAACTACAACAGGTCGCTAATCAGTTTAGTAGTACCGATAGAGGATTTATTATGAGTAATGTTGTTTTATACACCAAAGCGTACTGTCCATTTTGCCAACGTGCTCTTGCACTCTTAAACAGTAAAGGCGTTGAGTACACAAATATTGATATTGGTGTTCAACCAGAGCTTCGCGATGAAATGATTGCTAAAGCAGGTGGCGCAAGCACAGTACCGCAAATTTTTATTAATGATGAACATATCGGTGGCTGCGACGACATGATGGCTATTGAAGCGCAAGGTAAACTTGACGCTAAGCTAAATGCTTAATTTTAATTATAAAAACTAACACGTAGGAAGCACAATGAACGAAGAAAATCAAAACGCAGCAGCACAAGAAGGTGGCGCACAATTTACTATTCAACGTATTTACACTAAAGATGTATCGTTTGAAACGCCTAACTCGCCTGCGATTTTTCAAAAAGAATGGACGCCAGAAGTTAAGCTAGACCTAGACACGCGCTCTAATAAGCTAGACGAAGGTGTGTTTGAAGTGGTTTTAGCATTAACGGTTACTGCTTCTATTGGTGAAGAAACTGCGTTTTTATGTGAAATTCAGCAAGCCGGTATTTTTACAGTTGGTGAGCTTGAAGAAGTACAACTAGCACATATGCTAGGTGCATACTGCCCTAACGTGTTATTCCCATACGCGCGTGAAGCCGTATCTAATCTTGTTAACCGGGGTACTTTCCCACAGCTTAACCTTGCGCCAGTGAACTTTGATGCGTTATTTGCACAATACATGCAACAACGTACTGCGCAAGCTGAGCAGGTTTCAGCAGACGCATAATTTATGAGTACAGCAACTTCAGCTGTTACTGTATTAGGAGCGGGGTCTTACGGCACCGCTCTTGCTATTTGCTTAGCCCGAAATGGTCACCAAGTGACACTTTGGGGTCGCAATAGCGACGACGTTGCCACGCTTGCAGCTGAGCGGAAAAATCAACGTTACCTTCCTGATGTACCATTCCCCGACACTCTTTTATTACAAGCCGATTTACAACAAGCCGTAGCCAGCAGTGCCATTGTACTTGTGGTTGTGCCAAGCCATGCCTTTGCAGATACATTGCAGCAAATTAAACCTGCGCTGGTTGAAGGTGCGCAAGTTGCGTGGGCAACAAAAGGGCTTGAGCCAAATACTGGTCGCTTGTTACAAGAGGTTGCCCTGCAGGAACTAGGTGATGAGATGCCGCTTGCGGTTTTATCAGGGCCAACCTTTGCAAAAGAAATGGCAATAGGGCTACCTACTGCGATATCGGTGTCGGCTACCTCAACGGAGTTTGCGCAACAACTTGCAGATTTACTCCATTGTGGGCGCTCGTTCCGCGTGTATAACAACGATGACTTTATTGGCATTCAGTTAGGTGGCGCGGTTAAAAACGTAATAGCCATTGGTGCAGGTATGTCTGATGGGGTGGGCTTTGGTGCTAATGCGCGTACTGCACTGATCACTCGCGGCTTAGCTGAGCTAACGCGCTTAGGGTGTGCCTTAGGTGCAAAGCAAGAAACCTTTATGGGTATGGCCGGACTTGGCGATTTAATCTTAACATGTACCGACAATCAATCGCGCAACCGTCGCTTTGGTTTGGCATTAGGTAAAGGTGAAGGGGTTGATGCTGCAATTGAGTCTATAGGGCAAGTTGTTGAAGGCTTTAGAAACACAAAAGAAGTGTATTTATTAGCACAACGCGCCGGTGTAGAAATGCCTATTACTGAGCAAATTTATAAAGTACTTTATGAAAATAAAGATATGAAAGAAGCCGCCATGGCACTATTAGGCCGAGAGCAGCGCGCCGAATAAATGAGCATATAATGCTCACTTTATTAAAAGCATGAACTTGCTTTGCTATTAAAAAACCGACGCTATGTCGGTTTTTTATTGTTTGGTACAAGGTGCTTATTGCGCGTTAGGAAAGCCTAGCTGGCGCCAAGATTCATAAACGAATACCGCCACTGCGTTAGATAGGTTCATACTACGGCTATTGGGCTGCATAGGAATGCGCACACGCTGATCGTTAGGCAGCGCTTGAATCATCTCATCGGGGAGGCCGCGAGTTTCTGGCCCAAACACCAAGCAATCACCTGCTTGGTAACTGGCCTCATGATGAAACTGGCTGCCTTTAGTGGTGCATGCATACACTTTTTTAGGTTGGCACTTTTCAAGGTAGGCTTCAAACGAGGCATGGCGCTGTACGTTACTAAACTCGTGGTAATCTAGCCCGGCACGTTTTACTCGCTTATCGTCCCACTCAAAACCTAATGGCTCAATTAAATGCAATGAGTAACCTGTGTTTGCACACAAGCGTATGATATTTCCTGTATTTGGTGGAATTTCAGGTTGATATAAAACGATATCCAGCATAATGCGCCTTTCTATTAATCTATAATTTGACGAGTGGCAGTATACACGAAACCGGTAAAAAAAATGATATACTCGCGCCATTGAATACCGCAAGTAGTGAATATTAACGTGCATCACCGTAGTTACGAATTTTGGGTTAAAACATCAAGCATAGTTACCATGGTTATGGTTAGCTTAATGATAGCCGCTAAAACCTGGGCATGGTTGGCATCGGGTTCAGCCTCTATGCTTGGCTCATTAACCGATTCATTAATGGATATTACCGCCACTGCCATGAGCTTTTTAGTGCTAGGGTATGCACTGCGCCCAGCAGATGACGATCACCGTTTTGGTCATGGCAAAGCAGAAGCCCTAGCCGGACTTGGCCAGGCTGCGTTTATAGCAGGGTCGGGGTGCTTATTGGCGTTTCACGGTATTGAGCGATTATTTAACCCAATTGTGCTTAGTCATTCACTGTTAGGTGTGTGGGTGAGTATATTTGCTATTGCTTGTACGTTAGTGATTGTGTTTTTTCAGATCAAAGTGGTTAAGCATACCGAATCCATCGCTATTAAAGCAGACTCGGTGCATTACAAAGGGGATTTAATTTTAAATGCGGCGGTATTACTTGCTATTTTGCTCTCGTACTATGGGGTGTTATACGCAGATCCGCTGTTTGCTATAGGCGTTGCCGGTTACTTACTTTATAACAGTTGGGATATTGCGTGTGAGAGTGCCGATCATCTTATGGATAAAGAACTCCCAGATGATGAAAAGCAAAGTATTTTAGATATTGCTAACGCACATAAAGATGTACACGGTGTACATGATATTCGCACTCGCCAAGGCGGTAAAATTAAGTTTATGCAAATGCACTTAGAGCTTGATGATCATTTAAGTTTAATACGTGCCCACAATGTGGCTGACGATGTAGAAAAGGCGCTTGCCGAGCGCTTTGACTCTGAGGTTGATATTTTAATTCATCTAGATCCGCTTTCGGTGGTACCTAAGTATCAAACGAAGAACAAAACTGATACAAGCGCATAAGCACAGGTTTTCTAATTTCGTCGCGTTCAAACAATAGCTCGTGCTTAGCCCCTGCAAAGCTTTTCAGCTCGGCGTTAGGGAGCCTATTTACGAGCTTTTGTTGCGCGTTGTTATCAACCACTTCATCGTTTTGTGCGCTGGCAATAAAAATAGGGAGGTTGATTGTG
Organism: Pseudoalteromonas sp. S327; assembly: GCF_005886415.1. Classification (NCBI taxonomy): domain Bacteria; kingdom Pseudomonadati; phylum Pseudomonadota; class Gammaproteobacteria; order Alteromonadales; family Pseudoalteromonadaceae; genus Pseudoalteromonas; species Pseudoalteromonas sp. S327. Next base: position 4,261 of record NZ_PNDP01000039.1, read on the forward strand.
TGGGTATCCACGGCAGACATAAAAGCAAAGCTTGCATTTAACCAGCCATATGTAACGCCGCCTAACTGTAAAAGTGGCTGTTGTTGATAAGTGAGCCTAAAGAGGTTGTACCGCACTTGGCTGCTGGTTAAGGTATTAAGCGCAAATTCTTCTGGGTTGTAATCGTTTTGCCCTAGCGCATAACTGTAGCCAAAACCGAGCTTTGTGGCGGCGCGGGCTATAAATTTAGCTACCGGTTTAGGAATACCTTTAGTGTAAATATCAAACATGGGCGCAGATAAAAACGCACCGCTGAAAGTATGCGGGTAATTTGCAAAATAATCGTACGCTATAGCGCCGCCCATAGAGTGGGCTAATAATATTTTTTTGCCTTGCCAGTGTTTATTTACAATATGTTGGTTAAATAAATCTAAGTCGGCACTGTAGTCACTAAAGCGTTTTACATACCCTTTGTGCTTATTTTTTAACGGTCGATACGAGCGGCCTTGCCCTTGGTGGTCGGCTATAAATACCGCATAGTTATTCGTGTAAAGCTCCCACAGTAGCTCTTTGTATTTTTCAAGCCCTTCTATGCGCCCAGAGCTAATTACTATGGCAGTGTTAGCTGTTTCTGGCACTGCGTAAGCAAAAAACAGTTTACCTTCAGATGCATTAAAATAGTTTTTATTAAGTACATTTTCGTAAAAGTGATTAATGCGTGCTTGGTTACTTTCAAGCGCTGATTCGGTACTGTAAAACATGTTTACTCTTTAATTAGTGGCAGGGTGATATTGGCACAAAGCCCGCCTTTTTCTTTATTAGATAGCGCTAAACTACCGCCGTGGGCAATAATAGCATTTTTAGCGATAGCTAAGCCAAGCCCTGTGCCGCCACTTACTCTGTCGCGAGCATCAGATTGCCTAAAAAAGGGCTCACAAAGCTTGCTCAGTTGCTCATTTGGAACGCCAGGGCCATCGTCGCAAATCTCTATATAGATTTGGTTGTTATAGTGTACGTTAAAGCTAATGTTGCTGTGCGCGTATTTTATTGCGTTACGTAATAGGTTTTCGAGTGCGCTGGCAATTAATGATTCATCGCAGCTTAGCATTACATCGGCATTGCCACTAAAAGTAAGTGTTTTAGTATTTTGCTTGGCTTCAAACTGCGCATCGTTTAATACGTGCTCTACTATATCTTTTAACGATTGCTTTTGAAGAGACAGTGCTTGGCTTTGCGCTTCTAAACGTGAGACTTGCAGTACATCAGCAATCATTTTATCAAGTTGATTCGCTTCTTTTTCTATCCGTAATAAATACGATTGGCTTGCCTCGTTGGCTTGCATTTGAGCAAGGCCTGTTGCCATTTTTAAACGCGTAAGTGGGGAGCGCAACTCGTGAGATATATCAGCAAGCAAACGCTTTTGAGCACTAATAAGTTGCTCAAGCTGATTGGCCATACTGTTAAAGTCGCGGCCAAGCACCCCTAATTCGTCTTTTCTGTTAGCAGGTATGGCAACACGCGCTGATAAGTCGCCTGATGACAGTTTTATGGCTGCTTTTTTAAGGCTGTTAATTGGGGCAATTAAGTTACGGCTAAATATAAAGCTCAGTACTAAAGAGGCAAAAATAGCCACCAAGACTTTCATCCAATTTGGCATTAACTTAAAACGCATGAGTAAAGGCGGTTGGTGGTTAATATCGATTTCGTAAAGGTAAAATTGCCCCTCGGGCACAGTGATTAGTACTGGGCCAAAAGCTTGGTACTTTTCGGTAAAAATAATCTGTGGTGCTAAGTTTTGGCTAAAGCTAAGTAAATTCAAGTCTATTTCGGCGGGTATCTCTTTATTACTTAATGCGTCTTCGGGTTGCGCTGTAGCTAAATATAAAATTTTGCGTTTTGAAAGCCTAGGGTGCGTTAAAACATCGGCAAGCGTGCGTTTGTGCTTAGTTACACTTCGCTCAATACTTTTGGCTGTGTAAATTAGGTTTTTTTTCATTGGTCCACGCAGAGACTCAGTGCTTACAGCATTGATTGCAGTAATGTTACTTAAAAATATAAGCGCTGCTACAGTCCCCGTTATCGTCAGCCAAAACCAAGCAAATATTTTAAAAAATAAATAATGCCTAGGGTGCTTTAGCCAGGCAAAGTAATGCTTATTACTCCCCTTGGATGAAAACATAGCCTGTACCTCGCATTGTTTTTATTCGCTCGCCTGGGATGTGCTCGGCTATTTTTTTGCGAATATTGCTAACGTGCATATCAATTGAGCGATCAAACGAGGCTAAGCGCCTGCCCAGTACTTCCTCGCTTATTTGCTCTTTACTGACAACTTCGCCGGCATTTTTAATTAATAGCACGAGTACCTCGTACTCTGTGCCAGTAAGTGTAAGGGGGTGGTCGCTAATGGTTGCCTCACGCGCTGCCAAATTAACCGTAATGCCGTTTATATTTATTTTACTGGGTGTTGCAACATTTAAGCTATTTATGTGCTCTATGCGACGAGTAATCGCTTTTACGCGAGCAAGCAACTCACGGTGGTTAAAGGGTTTGGGTATATAATCGTCAGCGCCAAGCTCTAAGCCAAAAATGCGGTCAAAGTCTTCGCCTTTTGCAGTGAGCATAATGACCGGCGTTAACTTGGTTTGCCTAAGTTGTTTAAGTACCTCAAAACCATCAAGGGTGGGGAGCATGACATCTAGTAATATCAGCGCGTAGTCGTTTGCTTGGGCAAGTTTTAAGCCTTGCTCGCCATCGTGAACGCTTTGTACCTCAAAACCTTGTGCGGCTAAATATTCAGTAAGTAGTTCGCACAAACCTGTGTCGTCATCAATCATTAATAGCTTCATTTCAAACCCTTAGGCAGTTTCTATATGGTTATTTTACTTCGTAAATTGTGCAAAAGTGAATCTTTACACAACCTTTACACTGCTTTGCGTTACTTTGCGTTGCAAGGGGTATAGTTAACTCACTGGCTTAGCAGTCACAACCAAATTCAATCCATCCAATATTAAGGTGATGATTATGACTAAAGTAAATACACTTTCAAAATTAGTACTTATTTGTGGTCTAGCAACGGCTACACTTGGTGCCGGTAGCGTATTAGCAAAAGGCGGCATGCACGATAAGCAAGGTCACTCTCAAGCGCGTTTTTTATTATCTGAGCGCGGTGCCGACAAGCTTGATTTAACTGACGAGCAACAAACTAAGCTTGAAGCTATTTTTGAAGCGCAAAAAGCGCAAATGAAAGCACTACGTGGCACTGATAAAGAAGCACGTAAAGCTGAACGCGAAGCGCATAAAGCTAAAATGGATGCACTACTTAGCGCTCCAACATTTGACGAAAACGCGGCGAAAGAGCTAATAAATGCACGCCACGAAAAAGGCACTGAAATTGGTTTAATTAAACTAAAAACACAGCATCAAGTAATGCAGGTGCTTAACGCTGAGCAGCAAGAAAAGTTTGCTAAAATGCAAAAGCGTATGGGTAAAAAGCATCGTAAGCAAAGAGGCTAATTATATTCTTTACCCAACACATCAAAAAGCCAGCTTAATACTGGCTTTTGTTGTTTAAGAAGGTGAAAAAGGTTTATTTAAAAAAGTCATCATCGTTTTTAGCCATCATTTCTTCAATATCTTCAATATCTTCAATCATATCTTGGCTAATTTGGTTCGCCGAGGTAATAGGCGTTGAGATTTTATTGTTCTCAAACGACCACTCACCCAAGTCTATAAGCTGACAGCGCTTAGAACAAAAAGGGCGGTGGGGGCTTTGCTGTGACCACTCAACTTTATTCTTGCAGGTTGGGCAGTTAACAATTGTTGGCATACTTTACTCTCTACAATTACGCGTTAAGCACATGTACTTAACGCTACTAACTCTACATATTTGTAACGCGGTTTATTTCAGCCAAAGACGTTAAACCATCTGCGGCTTTACGTAAACCCGATAATCGCAAGTTATTAAACCCAGCTTGCAGAGAAACCTCTGCTATTTCGAGTGAATTACCACCGCGCATAATAATTTGTGCAATTTCAGGGGTAATCTGCATTACTTCGTAAATACCTACACGGCCTTTGTAACCATCGGTGCAATTTTCGCAGCCTTTGGGTGCGTATAGTGTCATGTCTTCAATTTGTGCTGTGCTAAAGCCTTGACGAGCTAATTCTTCTGCTGGCAGTGTTTCTGGGGTTTTACATTTAGGGCATAAACGCCTAGCTAAGCGCTGGGCAATAATCAAACTTATTGAGCTTGCCACGTTATACGCAGGCACGCCCATATTTAATAAACGCGTTATGGTTTCGGGGGCTGAGTTGGTATGCAGTGTTGATAACACTAAGTGACCTGTTTGCGCCGCTTTAATTGAAATTTCTGCGGTTTCTAGGTCACGTATTTCACCAACCATTACCACATCTGGATCTTGACGTAAAAAGGCACGCAGGGCGTTGGCAAAGGTCATCTCGGCTTTGGGGTTTATTTGTACTTGGTTAACCCCTTCAAGGTTTATTTCTACCGGATCCTCGGCGGTGCTAATGTTTCGCTCTGGTTGGTTAAGTATATTTAAACCAGTATAAAGCGATACTGTTTTACCCGACCCGGTAGGGCCGGTTACAAGTATCATACCTTGTGGTTGCCCAAGCGCATCCATATAGAGCTTTTTTTGATCCTCTTCGTAACCTAATACGTCAATACCTAGCATAGCGCTTGATGAATCAAGAATACGCATTACTATTTTTTCGCCCCATAACGTAGGCATAGTACTTACACGAAAATCGATGCTTTTTCGCTCGGTAATCTTTAATTTAATACGGCCATCTTGTGGTTTACGTTTTTCTGCAATATCAAGGCGCGACATGACTTTTATACGCGCCGATAGCTTACTCGCTAAAGTATTAGGGGGGTTGGCAACTTCATGCAAAATACCATCAATACGAAAGCGAATGCGGTATTTATGCTCGTAAGGTTCAAAGTGTAAATCGGAGGCGCCCTTTTTAATGGCATCCATTAAAATTTTATTAATATAAACAATGATTGGCGCATCGTCTTTATCATCATCTTTAGGTGTGGTCTCTTTAGAGTTTTCATTATCTAAGTCGGCAAACTCTTTAAATTCATCGGCGCTTAAATCTAAGCTGCCTGCGGCATCAAGAAGTTGCTCAATTTTATTATCCAGTTGAATGTAATCAACCACGACTATTTCGCACGATAAGCCAGTGCTAAATTCAAAGTTTTCAAAGGCGCCGTAGTCAGTCGGATCGGAGGCGGCAATGTATACTTTTCTGCCTTTTTGAACCAGCGGTAAAATGTGGTGTTTACGTATTAGCTTTTCTTTAACTAAATCTTCGGGGATTTGTGCAGGGTCGAAGTCTTTTAAATCAAAATACGGTACGCGAAATAAGTCTATACATTGTTCAGCTAAGTCGTTGCTGTCAATTTTTCCACATTTAGATATAAGCTCAGCGGTTGAGGCAAACTCTTGCTGTTTTGCTTTTACGGTATCGGCATCAATGCGGCCAAGCGTTATAAATTTTCTCAATAACGGTGAGTTAATATTCATTGCGCACCTGTATTATTCCTTCAATAGTAAGCAATTTATCAGAAACAAGAAGGGATTACATAATCTTTCGTTCTTTGCAGTGATTTTACTAACTAAAATATAAATTTATGTAAGTTATGACCCTAGTAATGGGATTTAGTTTTACTGTTTAAAGCATAGTGTAGGTAATTTTTATGAAGAACAACAAGTTCTGCATGAACAAGCGGTAACTCGCGGTCATTATTAAGGATATCATCGGCTTTTTGTTGTTTTTCTTCACGCGACATTTGCGATGCTATAATGCTATTTACTTGCTCAAGGCTAATATTGTCGCGTTTAATAGTACGTTCAATTTGTACAGGCAGTGGTACATCAATTAATAAAGTACGGTTGCAGTATGTGTTAAGTTTATTTTCAAACAATAATGGCGCAACTAATACAACATAAGCACTGGTTGCATTATTTAAATCAGTGAGTACTCTCTCTCGAATAAGTGGGTGCAATAGAGCATTAAGCCACTCTTTATCATCATTGTTGGTAAATATTTTAGTGCGCAGCACTGCTCTGTTTAATGTGCCATCGGGTAGTAAAATACTCTCACCAAAGTGTTCAGCAATAGCATTTAGCCCTTCACTATTTGGCTCTACTACATCACGAGCAATTATATCGGCATCAACTACAGTAATATTAAGCTCTTCAAACATATTGCTAACGGCTGTTTTACCGCAGCCAATACCACCCGTTAAGCCTAGCACCCAGTTATTTATCGTAGTTGTTTGCTCAGCCATATTAATAGCCAATTAAATTAAAATACATATTTTGAATCTGACTGCCCCACAATAGTGTTATCCAACCAGCTATGGCTAGATAAGGGCCAAAAGGGATTGGTGTGGCTTTGTCTTTACCTTGAATGCTTAATAGAGCAATACCTATAATTGCACCTACTATGCTTGAAAGCAGAATAATAGTTAAAAGTGATTGCCAACCAAGAAGTGCGCCAAACACGGCTAGCAATTTAAAATCGCCATAGCCCATGCCTTCTTTGCCGGTTAATAGCTTAAATAACCAAAACACACTCCATAAGCTTAAATAACCAAAAGCGGCACCCATAATTGCATCACTTGGCGTAATTGTAATTCCAGCAACAGCGGCAATAAGTGCCAGCCACACTAGCGGTAAAGTAAGTTGATCAGGCAGTAGCATGTGGTCAATATCAATAAAGGTGAGTGCTACTAAAATCCACGTTACAAAAATATATAAAAGGGCTTGCTCTGTTGCACCAAAACTATAAGCGATAGTAATGCTTAGTATGGCTGTAATTACCTCAACGGCAGGATAACGAGCAGAGATAGGATTGCTGCAACTTGCACATTTACCTTTAAGTAAAATCCAACTAATAACGGGTATATTCTGCCAAGGCTTAATAGCCGTTTTGCATTTAGGGCAGGTAGAATTAGGTTTTACTAAGTTAAAAGGCTCAGTGGTGCTAGCCTTTGAAGGTTTAGTTGTGAGTTCATCTTCTAACAATAATCGGCATTCACTTTGCCACTCACGTTGCATCATCAGTGGCAGCCGGTAAATAACCACATTTAAAAAACTACCAATACACAGGCTTACTAAGCTCACAGTTAAAAAATAAAACCACTGCTGGCTTTGCATTACGGTGGTTATATCAAGAAAAAGATTTTCCATTAAAATACCTAACTTCAGGCCATTTATAAGCCAATTTTATTTCGCAAGCTATTAATTAGCGTTTACAATTTTGCTTACAGCTATGTTTTTAAATTACAGAACCCAACTGGAAAATTGGCAAGTACATGGCAACAATTAGGCCACCTACAAGCACACCGAGTACGGCCATAATAAGCGGCTCTAATAAGCTAGATAAGCCATCTACTGCATCATCAACTTCTTGCTCGTAAATTGTCGCTACTTTTGCAAGCATACCATCAAGCGAGCCAGACTCTTCACCAATGGCCACCATTTGAATCACCATATCTGGAAATATTTTAGCATTACGCATCGCCCAGTTCATTTGGTTACCCGAGCTCACTTCTGCTTTTATATCTAAAATAGCATAGCGATACACTGCATTGCCGGAGGCGCCTGCAGCAGAGTCCAGTGCATCAACAAGGGGTACACCTGCAGCAAAGGTGGTCGAAAGCGTACGAGCATATCGTGCAACAGCGGCTTTATTTAAAATCATGCCAATTACAGGGAGTTTTAATATAGCCCTGTCGGTAGCATCTCTGAGTTTTAAACTTCTGAGTTTGGCTTCTTTAAACGCATAACCAAAACCAACAAGTGCTATTAAGATTATCCACCAATATGCTTGCATAAATTCTGATATGCCAATTACAAATAAGGTAAAGGCAGGAAGCTGTGCGCCAAAGCCTGCAAATATCTCTTGAAACTGAGGCACTACAAAAATAAGTAAGATAGAGGTAACAATACCAGCGATAACCAATACTGAGATAGGATAAAACATGGCTTTTTTAATTTTTGATTTAAGCGCTTCTGATTTTTCTTTGTATAAAGCAACACGGTCGAATATTTTATCAAGCGCACCCGACTGCTCACCCGATGCCACTAAATCACAATATAAATCATCAAAATAACGGGGATGTTTTCTGAGTGCTTGTGAGAGAGGTAGCCCTGCTTTTACTTCATCGCCAATAGTTTCCATTAACTTACCAACACTTTTGTTAGTAGAGCCTGAACCAATCATCTCGATAGCTTGAATTAATGGAACCCCGGCCATTAACATAGTGGCAATTTGGCGTGTAACTAAAGCAATATCTTTAGGCGTGATTTTTTGAGTGCTTTGTATGCCTAATAGGGGTTTTGGCTTACGCTTAACTTTTGATGGGGTTATTCCTTGCTTTCTAAGCTGTGCTTTGACGAGGGCAATACTTGAACCTGTTAGCTCACCTTCAAGCTTTTTCCCCCGTGCACTTACCCCAACCCACTGAAAGGTATCAAGGCCTTTATCTTGTGTTTTGTTTGACATAGTAATAAAAACTTAAAAAAGCTAGAGGTAGAAAAATCAAAGTTAATAAAAAACGCTCAATAGAGCGTTTTTTTTAAAGTTTTGATTTATTGTGGGCAGCTAGAAGGAGCAAGAGTTGCGTCAGTTGCACCAGAAGTTGCACATGTCCACTCCCCATCAGTAGCTCGTGACCAAGTCAAGGTAGCAGCACTTACTTGAGAAGGTGCATTTTCAATAGCACATTCAATAGTACCTACACCAGCAGCAGTCATTGATGCAGTAATAGTACAGTTTTGTGTAGTTGCATCTTTTATTGCAGTTAACTCTGTAACATCAGCTACAGCAGTGCCGCTGTTCGCTTTTATTTCCATTTCTGTTTTAGCACCTGTTATCTCAGCTAAACCAGCTGTCAATTTTGATGATGCTTGGTAATTTGAGTAAGCAGGCAAAGCCACTGCAGCAAGAATACCGATGATTGCTACAACAATCATTAATTCGATTAGGGTGAAACCCTGTTGTTTTTGAGTCATTGTTTTCATGTTTCCTCTCCTAAAGGATAATATTTTGTAAAGTAGTCAGGTTAGTGGCGAAAGTGCCAAGCTTAATTTACCTGATTAACTTTACAGATTTACTTAAAAATAAATTTTCACGTACTTTTAGCCTTAGGTATGAAACACAAAAGCTAAATGTGAGTTCATTATGTTGCAACTTACACAGGCTACCTAAACACAAAGTAGACTAAATATAGGAAACATACTGACCATTTGCTTTAATCTTTTAGGTATTTTTTTAAGATTGAAACAAAAAGTAGTTACTTATCACTATATTTTTCAAGGAAGTAATACAACTGGATTAGTGTAACACTTTTTTTTAGTGTATAGCACCCATATTTTTCTAAAAAGGATACTTTATTTAACAAAATGTTACAAAGTAGCTCTTTTGGCTTATTTAAAGTCTTTTTTCCTAGATTGTCAATTGATTAGCTATAGTTAAGTTAAATGTGTTGTTTTAAAATTGCTCAAAACGCATCGATAAATCGATTGATTGTAAATTTTTTGTAAGCGCGCCGCTGGAGATGAAGTCGACACCTGCTTGTGAGTAAGTTTTAACTGTTTCTAGCGTCATATTGCCAGAAACCTCTAATTTAGCGCGCTTATTAGTAATGACAACAGCTTGTTGAATTTGTTCCACACTAAAGTTATCGAGCATGATTATATCGGCACCTGCATTAATGGCTTGCTCGAGTTCATGTAACGACTCTACTTCTACTTCTACTGGTTTTGTAGGGTGGTTTTGCTTGGCTTGTGCGACAGCTTTATCAATACCGCCACACGCTGCTATGTGGTTTTCTTTAATTAAAAACGCATCGAATAGGCCTATACGGTGGTTTGCACCGCCACCGCATTTTACAGCGTATTTTTGAAGTAGCCTGAGTCCGGGTATTGTTTTACGGGTATCGAGCAGTTGGGTTGTGGTGCCGCTAAGCTCTTTTACATAATTTGCAGTGGTGGTTGCGGTACCCGAAAGCGTTTGTACAAAGTTAAGCGCAGTACGCTCGGCGGTTAAAATAGAGCGGGCAGCGCCTTTAGCGGTAAATATGGTGCTGTTTGCTGGCACAAAGTCGCCATCATTTACTAATACGTTTACTTCAACGCTTGAATCTACTTGCTTAAACACTTCTGTAATAATGTCTTTGCCGCAAAAAACGCAATCTTCACGGGTAATCACTTTGGCATTTGTATGCTCATTTTGCGGGATAAGTTGCGCGGTTATATCACCATCTTGCGCAGTTTGATAATTTAGATCTTCATCTAAGGCGAGGGTAACAAGTTGAGTAATAAGCGAGTGCGAAATTGACATATGAAGGCTCATAAGTGTTAATAAATTAAGCAAATTTTACTATGTTTAAATAGCTAAGAGAAGCGCTTTTAAATAAGTGAGGCTATTACACCTGCATATAGAGCACACCCGCTAAAAGCCGCTTTGCTAAGCGGTTACATGTTGGCTAACCGTAATGGCTATCATTCTGTATTTAAATCCTTTAGCATCAAGCTTATGTATACCGTGGTTTTAAAATAATGCAAATAGATTCAAGCGGCGTTGTCGCTAATATAACACTGCGGCCCAGTACGCATTTTGATGAGCGCCCTAAAAATACCGATATTTCGCTGTTGGTTATTCATAATATTTCCCTGCCGGCCGGGCAATTTGGCACCGAACACGTTGATGCCCTGTTTATGGGTGAGATTGATTGTAATGCGCACCCCACCTTTTGTGATTTAAATGGGCTTAGAGTCTCGGCGCACTGTTTTATAAAACGTACAGGCGAGATTATTCAATATGTGCCATTTAATAAACGCGCATGGCATGCTGGGCAGTCTGAGTATGCTGGGCAAAGTGCGTGTAATAATTTTAGTATAGGTATTGAGCTTGAGGGCACAGATACCACACCTTATACTCAGGCGCAGTACACAAGCTTACATAACCTGACAAAGGCTATTATGATTCGCTACCCGTTTATTACCACAAAGCGTATAGTAGGGCATTGCGATATAGCACCTGGGCGAAAAACCGACCCTGGGGAAAGTTTTAATTGGTCTGCTTATATAGGCAGGCTAGATCAAGCAAATTAAGTGAGTCGCCATCATGATTTTAGTTTCTATAATTATTGCACTAATACTTGAGCGCTTAGGGGCTCGCTCTCAGTACTGGCAAATTAGCTATTACACTAATGGTTATTTAAACCGTTCGGGTAAATTACTTAATGAAAATGGATTGTTTGGCTCGGCAATTGGCTTTTTAATTTGGCTAGTGTTGCCGGTAGTGGCTGTGGCGCTTATATATGTTCTTTCTGACTTTGTACTGTGGCAATTAGCTATAAATGTTGTGGTTTTATTAGTGTGCTTTGGTTGTGCTAAGCACCGGGCTTTATATAAGTCGTACTTAAATGCATTAACGCGAGATGATAAAACCGCTGCTTCATTATACGCACTCCAAATGGGGCAAAAACACTTAGAGGATGAGGAAGGCGGAGAAACATTTGGGCAAACCTTAGCGTGGATCAACTTTAGATTTTACTGCGCCGTAATTTTTTGGTTTGTTGTGCTTGGCGCCCCAGGAGCAGTATTGTATGCAATAGTGCGTACACTTGCCGATTTAGTGAAAGAAAACCACAAAGTGGTGTTTGCTAATCGCTTTAAGTTGCTGCATAAATTATTATTTTGGCTAGATTGGCTACCTGCGCGTGTTGCAAGCTTTGGCTACTTAGTTATTGGTAACTTTAATAAAGGGACAAGTTGTTGGTTGGATTATGTGCTGGATTTTAAAACATCAAACCGAAAAGTAGTTACATGTACAGCCCTTGCAGCCGAACAAGTAGAACAGCGTTATTACGGATGTGCCGTTGAAGCTACCTGTATGATTAAGCTCGTTAAACGCAATGTGCTCTTTTATTTAGTACTGATTGCACTGCTTACTTTATTTGGCGGTTTATCGTAGTCGCGATTTTATATCGCGCAATGAACGCCGCGCTTACGGTGAGTATCGCGGCAAGATAATTAGTCGCGGGGTTAACCCGCCGCTCCCACCTTTTTGACTCAAAAACTAATTTCTTCAATAAATTCAACTAGAGTGAATATTCTAATTTATTCTGGTCAGACCATTTGTTTTCATCCTGTTAACGTTTGCACAAAACATCCACAATTTTGTACTGTTTTGAACTTCGTTCAAAATGCGTTACGCTAGCTTAATTGCTCAAATAAACCGTAAATTGACAGTTATTTGCCTTTTTGATACCTTATTGAAAATTTTTGGTATGACCAATTTACCTCTTGGGTAAATGGTCAAGCTCTAGGCCTTAAAAATTAGGCTTTTTAGTATTTATACAACGTGGACGTTGATTAATGTCTTTAAAGATTAAAGCAGCAAAATTATCTGATGTTATTTTACAGCAACTTGAGAACATGATTCTTGAGGGCTCATTAGCGCCAGGTGAAAAACTGCCGCCAGAGCGCGAACTAGCAAAACAGTTTGAGGTGTCTCGCCCCTCACTACGCGAAGCCATCCAAAAGCTAGAAGCAAAAGGTTTAGTTACTCGTAGGCAGGGCGGTGGCACGTTTGTAAAGAACCAGCTTGAAGAGGGGCTCACTGATCCGCTATTTGATTTGATCAGTAAGCATCCTGAATCACAGTTTGATTTACTTGAATTTCGTCATGCGCTTGAAGGGATCGCGGCTTATTATGCTGCGCTTCGTGGTACCAGCACCGATTTTACCAAAGTTAAACAAAGCTTTGATAAAATCGCCCAAGTTAATAACGATTTACAGCTAAAAGCCAAAGCAATTAATGCGTTTCACTTTAGTGTAGCCGAAGCCTCACACAACGTGGTTTTACTTCACTTAGTGCGAGGCATGCAAGCGCTACTGGAACAAAATGTATTGCAAAACTTAACGGTTTTATTAAAAAAACCAGATATAAGCAATCAATTAGCCCAGCACAGGCGCTTATTAATGGATGCCGTAATTGAGGGCAATCCAGAACAAGCCCGTTTAGCCAGTAATGCCCATTTAGCCTTTATTGAAGAAGCATTACTTGAAGCGGGTAAAGAGCATTCGCGAATTGAACGTAGTTTAAGACGCACAAAACAAAATTAAGCTAATACGCTGTACTTAGAACACACTAAATTAGGTATACGTGGTATTAAATTAACAACATTCGTATTTTAAACATAAGGAAACCTCCATATGTCTGAAGTCAATAAAATTGACGTAGACGCGCTAGAAACACAAGAGTGGTTACAAGCTCTTGAATCAGTTGTGCGCGAAGAAGGTGTTGAACGAGCTCAGTTTTTACTTGAGCAAGTGTTAGAGCAAGCCCGTTTAGACGGCGTTGATATGCCAACTGGCACAACAACTAACTACGTTAATACTATTCCAGTAGATCAAGAACCGGCTTACCCAGGGGATGTAAACCTTGAGCGTCGTATTCGTTCGATTATTCGTTGGAATGCAATCATGATTGTATTACGTGCATCGAAAAAAGATCTCGACTTAGGCGGCCATATGGCGTCTTACCAATCATCAGCTGCGTTTTACGAAGTGTGTTTTAATCACTTTTTTAAAGCGCCAAATGAGGTAGACGGCGGTGACTTAGTTTACTACCAAGGCCATATTTCTCCGGGCATTTATGCACGCGCATTTGTTGAAGGTCGTTTAACAGCTGAACAGCTTGATAACTTCCGTCAAGAAGTAGATGGCAAAGGCCTTCCTTCATACCCACATCCTAAATTAATGCCTGAATTTTGGCAGTTCCCAACGGTATCTATGGGCTTAGGTCCAATTGCGTCTATTTACCAAGCGCGCTTTTTAAAATACCTAGATGGCCGTGGCTTAAAAGACACTAAAAACCAACGTGTATACGCGTTTTTAGGTGACGGTGAAATGGATGAGCCAGAATCACGCGGCGCAATTTCTTTCGCTGCACGTGAAAAGCTAGACAACCTATGTTACCTAATTAACTGTAACTTACAGCGTTTAGATGGCCCAGTTATGGGTAACGGTAAAATTATTCAAGAGCTAGAAGGCCTATTTAAAGGCGCTGGTTGGAACGTAATTAAAGTTGTATGGGGTAGCGGATGGGATATTCTGCTAGCGAAAGATACATCGGGTAAATTACTACAATTGATGAACGAAACAATTGACGGTGATTACCAAACATACAAAGCTAAAGATGGCGCGTACGTACGTGAGCACTTCTTTGGTCGTTATCCAGAAACAGCTGCACTTGTTGCTGATATGACGGATGACGAAATTTTTGCGCTTAAGCGTGGTGGTCATGAGCCATCTAAACTTTATGCTGCATTTAAAAAGGCTGAGCAAACAAACGACCGTCCTACTGTAATTCTTGCTAAAACTGTAAAAGGTTACGGCATGGGTGAAGCAGCTGAAGGTAAAAACATTGCGCACCAAGTGAAGAAAATGGACATGAGCCATGTTGAACACTTACGTGATCGTTTAGGCCTACAAGACTTAGTATCAGAAGAGCAAATTAAAGATCTTCCATACTTAACGCTTGAAGAAGGTTCAGAAGAATACAAGTACTTACATGCACGCCGTGAAGCACTTAAAGGTTACACACCTACACGTATTCCTAAGTTTACGGAAGAGCTAAAACTGCCAGAAGTAGACGCGTTTAAGCCGCTACTTGAAGAGCAAAAGCGTGATATTTCTACCACAATGGGCTTTGTACGTGCACTGAACGTGTTATTAAAAGACAAAGGCATTGGTAAAAACATTGTGCCAATTATTGCTGATGAAGCACGTACATTTGGTATGGAAGGTTTATTCCGTCAAATCGGTATTTACAATCCACATGGCCAAAACTACACCCCTCAAGACCGTGATATTGTTTCTTACTACAAAGAAGCAACATCAGGACAAGTTCTTCAAGAGGGTATTAACGAGCTAGGTGCAATGTCGTCATGGGTAGCTGCTGCAACATCTTACAGCACTAACGATTTACCTATGATCCCATTCTACATTTACTACTCTATGTTTGGTTTCCAACGTGTTGGCGACATGGCATGGATGGCGGGTGACCAGCAAGCACGTGGTTTCTTATTAGGTGCAACAGCAGGTCGTACTACGCTAAATGGTGAAGGTCTACAGCACGAAGATGGTCACAGCCATATTCTTGCAAATACGGTTCCTAACTGTATTTCTTACGACCCAACGTACGCATTTGAAGTAGCGGTAATTATTCAAGATGGTATTCGTCGTATGTACGGTGAAAACCAAGAAAACATTTACTACTACCTAACGCTTATGAACGAAAACTACCATCAACCAGCAATGCCAGAAGGCGCTGAAGAAGGTATTCGTAAAGGTATTTACAAGCTTGAAAGCTACGAAGGTAAAAAAGCCAACGTACAGTTATTAAGCTCAGGTACTATCATGACTGAAGTGCGCAAAGCTGCAGCCATTTTAAGCGAAGAGTACGGTATTGCTTCTGATGTTTACTCAGTAACATCATTCAATGAGCTTACCCGTGACGGTCAAGACGTTGAGCGTTTCAACATGCTTAACCCAGAAAGCGAGCAAAAAACGCCTTACATCACTAGCGTATTAAACGATTCAGTGACTGTTGCTGCGACCGACTACATGAAAAACTACGCAGAGCAAGCGCGTTCATTTATTCCAAGCAGCAACTATAAAGTGCTTGGTACAGATGGTTACGGACGCTCTGATAGCCGTGAAAACTTACGTCGTCACTTTGAAGTTAATGCAAGCTACGTGGTTGTTGCTACGTTATCTGAACTTGCTAAACGTGGTGATGTTGAAAAGTCAGTGGTTGTTGAAGCAATTAAAAAGTTCGACATTGACACAAACAAACTAAATCCACTGTACGCATAAGAGGTTTGCAATGAGTATTGAAATTAATGTACCAGATATCGGTGGCGATGACGTAGAAGTAACCGAAATCTTAGTAAGCGTTGGCGACAAAGTAGATGTTGATCAATCGCTACTAACCGTTGAAGGCGATAAAGCATC